>JBEAQC010000101.1:0-4767 GCA_041164085.1 Actinomycetota bacterium | reverse complement strand
CTCGTGGTCGTGAACGACGGGACGAGCCTAGACCTGAAGGTCCGGTGGGTTGGCCGAGCCGCCCCTATCGGCCGAGACGGGCCTCGAGCCGCTCCCGGACCTCGGGCCACTCCTCGGCGGTGACGGAGAACATCACCGTGTCGCGCACCGTGCCGTCGGCCCGACGCTGATAGCGCCGGAGCACTCCCTCGTACGTCGCGCCGAGCTTGGCGATGGCGCGCTGCGAGCGGAGATTGCGGATATCGGTCTTGAGCTGGACCCGCCCGAAGCCATGGTCAAACCCCCACCCCATGAGCAGCAGTTTGCACGCGGGGTTGACGGTGGAGCCCCACACCGCGGGCGTGTAGACCGTGTGGCCGATCTCCACGCGCGCGTCGGGCAGGCTCAACTCTAGGTAGGACGTCGTGCCCACGACCGTGCCCGCGTCGCGGACCACCCACGGCCATCGGCCTGCTGCGGGTGCCTGAGCAAGAACTGCGGCGTACGCCGAGGGGTCACTCGGCCGGCCCGCGACATGGTCCCAGCACGCATCGTGATCAAGGGCGTGGAAGAGGTCGGCCGCATCGGACTCGACGAATTGCGAGAGCGTGATCGCTCCCAGGCGCAACGTGTGAGGCGGCGGCCACCCTGCCTGCGGCCACACGACGTCATCGGGCCGGGAGTCGACGGGAATGGTCACCCGCCCAGTGTGACAGGGACGACGTGACCCATTCCTAGGATGAGCTCGTGGACACGGCGGAATTGACCGAAGTCGGCCTGGGCGAAATCGCCTTCTGGTCGATCGTCATCATCATCGGGGCTGTTCTCGCCTACCTCGTCTACCGATCGATGGATCACCCGCTCATCCGGATCAGCCAGACGCCGGACGGTCCGCGTGTCACACGGCGCAATCTCGTGCGCTACGTCATCGTCACGCCGATCCTCGTGACCGCATGGTGGCTGTTCTTCAGTGTCGTTCTGCTCGTCAACCAGAACGAACTGAACGCTGCTCAGTTGCTGATCTTCCCGATCGCGCTCATCATCGCGATCCGCACGCTGGCCTTCACCGCGCCACGCGCCGGGCATGAACTCGCCAAGATCATTCCTATCGCGCTGGTTGCCTTCGTGATCCTGGACGGCAGCATCCGTGACTTGACCGAGATCGACGAGTTGGGCGACCAGGCCGAGTCGATCGACGTGAGTGGGGCAGCGCTGCTGCTGCTCTTCGCGTACGACTACGTGCTCACGGCGATCTGGTACTGGGGATGGGTCCGGTGGGGTAAGCCAGAGTGGCAGGCCCGCAAGGAGCGTCGCTCAGGCGAGCATGTCGCGCACGACGATGGTGGCGTCGCGATCCTGCCCGACACCGATGGCGCTGATCGGGGCGCCTGACAGTTCCTCGAGGTAGCGAACGTACGCCTGCGCATTGGCAGGCAGGTCCTCGATCGAACGGGCCGAGGAGATGTCCTCCGTCCACCCGGGCATCGCTTCGTAGATCGGCTTCGCATGGTGGAAGTCGGTCTGCGTCATGGGGATCTCGTCGATGCGCTGACCTTCGATCTCATAGGCAACGCAGACCGGGATGCGCTCGATCCCGGTGAGGACATCGAGCTTGGTGAGGAAGATGTCGGTCAGTCCGTTGACGCGCGTGGCATAGCGCGCGATCGGAGCGTCGAACCAGCCGCAGCGACGCTGACGTCCTGTCGTGACGCCGACCTCACCACCGACGCTGCGCAGCCGCTCACCCCACTCATCGTGCAGCTCGGTCGGGAAGGGGCCGGATCCGACGCGCGTCGTGTAGGCCTTGAGGATCCCGATGACTCGCGTGACGCGCGTGGGGCCGATGCCGCTGCCGGTGCACGCGCCGCCCGCGGTCGGATTTGAGGACGTCACGAACGGGTAGGTGCCGTGATCGACATCAAGCAGGGTGCCCTGGCCGCCCTCGAGCAGGACGATCTTGCCGTCATCGAGCGCGTCATTGAGCACGAGTGCGGTGTCGGCGACGTGCGGTCGCAGCGGCTCGGCGTACTGCAGCAGCTCCTCGGTGATCGCATCCACCTCGAGTTCGCGGCGATTGAAGACCTTGACCAGCACCTGATTCTTGTTGCCCAGGGCGCCCTCGACCTTCTGACGCAGGATCGACGGGTCGAAGAGGTCCTGCACCCGGATCCCGAGGCGGCCCACCTTGTCCATGTACGTCGGTCCGATGCCGCGGCCGGTGGTGCCGATCTTGGACGAGCCGAGGAATCGCTCGGCCACCTTGTCGAGCGTGACGTGGTACGGCGTGATGAGGTGGGCGCTCGCGCTGATGAGCAGGCGCGAGGTGTCGACGCCACGCTCCTCCAGGCCCGCCATCTCCTGCAGCAGCACAGCCGGGTCGACGACAACGCCATTGCCGATCACCGGGATGACACCGGGCGAAAGGATGCCGCTCGGCAGGAGGTGCAGCGCGTATTTCGCATCGCCGATGACGACGGTGTGGCCGGCGTTGTTGCCACCCTGGTAGCGCACGACGTAGTCGACGCGGCCGCCGAGGAGGTCCGTGGCCTTGCCCTTGCCCTCATCGCCCCACTGGGCGCCAAGCAGCACGATGGCGGGCATGCGAATCACCTCGGGAGCGGGAAGGGGAGATCCCCCGTGGCCCACGATGGGCCCGCAGAAGGGTAGCGGCTCTGGCCAGAAAGGCCCATTTCCCCTCAGGAGGGCTGGTCGCGGCGGCGCAGATCCTCGACGTACTGCTCCCACGCCTGCGCATCCGGATCGGCCTCTTCGCTCTCTCGCTCGGCTGCCTCTTCGGCTTCGGCCTCAGCTCGGTAGGCATCGATGCGTGCGCGATAGCGATCGGTGAACCAGCGGGTGAGGTTGCCGTGCTTGCGATACCGATTCCACACGACGATTGCGAAGAGTCCGATGATGGGCCACTGGAAGGTGTAGGCCCACGACCGCTCGACACCCTCCTGGGCGCGACCATATTGATTGATCGTGGCATAGGTGCAGAGCGCGAGCACGAGCACGAGTGGCACGTGCAGGGTGAGGATGTCCTTCCAGCGCTGGCTCATCCGACGCTCACCTTCGGCATCTCCTCGGTCGGTGCCACCAGCGGCGGACGCCGACGCAGGCGAGCAAGCAGCGCGATGCAGGCTAGTCCGACACCGACAGCGAGCAGGATCTGCCAGGTCGTCTCGACCGGGTTCGGGCGCATGGCGAGCCACATCGATGCCGGCCACAGCACGGCGGCGAGGATCAGCGCCGGGACACCGCGCGGACCACTGACCGCCTCGGCGAACGCCCATCCGACGAGCAGGAGCGCGATGGAGGCGATCACCGCGGCAACTCCGATGCCCAGCAGGCCCGAGGGCACGACGGCAGCCACGACGTAGGTCGCGACGGCGAGGGCCACGGCGTAGGGCTCGGGGTACGCCGCCGTCATGCGATGCAACCACGCCGGCCTGGCCCCTGACCACACCAAGAGCAGGGGGATCCCAAGCGCCAGCACGGCCAGTGCACCCGCGGTGATGCGATCACCGGCGATCGCTCCGGCCGGAGGCGCCGTGCGCGACAGGGCCACCGAGACGCCGATCGCCACACCCATGAGGACGACCTCGAAGGCGGCGAAGCGCACGAGCGTTGACCGGCCGACCTCCGCGTCGGCGACGGGGATCACTCGACGACGCTGGCGCCAACCCATGACGATGAGCGCTGCCAGCAGTGTCGCCTTGGCCAGGAGCAAGGTGCCGTACGCCGTCGTGATGAGAGAAGCCACACCGTCGACACGCAAGGAGGCATTGAGCAGGCCGCTCTCGGCGAGAAGGATCACGCAGACCAAGGCGAGCACACTGAAGCGTCGAATCGCCACGCCGCCATCCTGCGGGCGGCGTAGGACGTATGCGCACGTCGCAATCAGCCCCCCGACCCAGACGGCGCCGGCCACCAGATGCACCGCGAGCGAGATCGAGGCTGCCGCGTGTCCGGAGTGCAGGCCCGAGTGACCGACCAGGCCCGTGAGCCCGGCCGCCGTGCCGGCCAGAGCGAGCACGACCGCGCCCGTGACCCGTCCCAGGATCGCCCAGCCGAGGAGCGCGACAAGGGCGACGAGGATTATTTGAGCGACGAGGATCCGCCCCAGATCCGTCTGGCTCAGCAGCGACCACACGATCTGTAGGTCTACAGAATCGCTCAGGGGTCGGCCCAGGAGCTCCGAGACCGTCAGCGGGATCTGCGCGATGAGAGCCGCCAGCCACACCAGCGCAGCCAGGGATGCAATCCGCACCAGACGCGAGTCCACGCGAGGCAGAAGCAGGCCTCCGACGACAACGAAACCCAGCACAATCGTCGCGGCGACATCGCGAAGCCAGCGATCCAGCGGCAGTGACCACAGCGTCTGCCACGGCACGACGGGCATCCCCTCGAGGCTCGTCTGCGATAGAGCCCCGAGCGTCGCGAGGATGAGCAGGAGTACCGGGAGCCCGGCGAGGAGGCCGAGCGAGATGCGCGCGGCGGAGGGCGAGTCGATCACTGCCGTCCGGTCACTGGGAGGAGCTGGGGGAGGCCGATGGCGAGGCGGACGGCGATGCGGACCCGGACGGCGATGGGCTCGGCGTCGCCGCATTGGGGTTGACCAGGCTGAACTCGCCGAAGTTCGCCGGGGTCGTGTTGGGGCTTTCCTTGAGGAAGGTCGTGCAGAGGACCCCCAGCAGGATGCTCGCGCAGACCCACACCATCCAGTAGCCGACACCTTTGGCCTGGAAGGGGTTGGCGGAGTCGATGAGCCCCGCGCGTGTGCGATTG
>JBEAQC010000100.1:0-5526 GCA_041164085.1 Actinomycetota bacterium | reverse complement strand
AGCACGAGTTGCGCTACAGCCCGGGTCGCCGAGGCTCCCGATCCCATGGCGATGCCGAGATCGGCTTGCTTCAAGGCGAGGACGTCGTTGACACCGTCACCCGTCATCGCCACGGTGCGACCCTTGAGGTGCAGAGCGCCCACCATGGCCTGCTTCTGCGCGGGGGTGACTCGACCGAAGACCGAGTGGGAGTCGACCGGCTCAGCCAGTTGCGCCGGATCCTCAGTGAGTTGGCGCGCGTCGAGCGGATCTGCCGCTCCCGGGATGCCGGCCTGGTGCGCGATGGCACCCACCGTGGCGGGGTTGTCTCCGGAGATGACCTTGACGGCCACCTCCTGCTCGAGGAAATAGCCGACCGTCTCGGCCGCATCTGAGCGCAGCCGCTGGTCGATGACGACGAGCGCCGCGGGCGTGGCCTCACCGGGTCCACGATCGGCGTCAGGTGCAGCACCGGTGGATCGCGCGAGCAGCAGGACGCGCGACCCCTGCGCGGCAAGTGCCTGGGCTCGGGCCTGCACGTCCGGGTCGCGCTCGCCAAGGATCACTTCCGGCGCACCGAGCAGCCACGTGCCGTGATCGCGGAAGGTCGCGGCCGACCACTTGCGCGCGCTGGAGAAGGCGATGCCCTCGATCATCGACCACGTCGGGTTGGCGTAGGCCTGAGCGACGGCCTGCAGCGTCGGGTTGGGGCTCTCCTCGGACGCACCCATCGCGGCGAGCGCGGCGTCGACATCGGCGGAGGCATCGAGGACCTCCACATCGGTCACCGCCATGCCGGGCTCCGTGAGCGTGCCGGTCTTGTCGACGCACACGGTGTCCACTCGGGCGAGGACCTCGACAGCCGGGAGGTCCTGGACCAGCACCTTGCGCTGAGCCAGCCGCACGACCGCGACCGCCATGGCGATGCTGGTGAGCAGGACCAGCCCTTCCGGGACCATCGTCACGACTCCGGCGATGGTGCCTCGGATGGCGTCGTCCACCGACTGGTTGGCGCGCAATTGCGAGATGAGCAGGATGATCCCGACGGGTGGGATGAGGAACGACGCGAGTCGGATGAACTTCGCGATGTCATCGCGTAGCTCGGACTTGGTCTGGGTGAACTGCTTGGCCTGCTCTGTGAGCCCGGCGGCGAAGGAGTCGCGCCCGACCCGCGTTGCGACGTACATCCCGCTGCCAGCCACGACGAAGGAGCCGGACATCACCGCGTCACCCGTGGCCTTGTCCACGGGGTCGGCCTCGCCGGTGAGAAGACTCTCGTCGATCTCCAGGCCCTCTGCGGCAATGACATCACCGTCGACAACGAGTTGGTCTCCCGTCCGCAGGACGACGATGTCGTCGAGCACCACCTGTGCTGGACGGACCTCGACGTCCTCTCCATCGCGACGGACCATCGGCCGCGCTTCGCCGATGACCGACAGCTTCGCGAGCGCCCGACTCGCGCGCCACTCCTGCACGATGCCGATGAGCGAGTTGGCGACGATCACGAAGCCGAAGAGCGAGTCCTGGAAGGGCGCCACGAACCACATGACGACCCACATCGATCCGATGAGGGCGTTGAACCAGGTCAGCGTGTTGGCCCGGATGATGCTCGCGAGACTGCGGCTGTGCGGATCCGGGGCATCGTTGGTCTGACCCCGCGCGACGCGCTCGGCGACCTCGGCCGACGTCAGACCGGTGACCTCCACGGTCTGCATCACGATTCCAAGCCGTCGATGCGCCTGAGGATGACGCCCTCGCGCAGCGCCCACGGTCCGATCTCGAGCTGGTCGACACCGAGTAGGTCCATCGCGGCCTCAGCGACGATGGCACCGGCGAGGAGCTGGGGAGCCCGCGACTCCGAGACGCCCGGCAGTCGGGTGCGCTCGACGGACGTCATCTCGGCGAGCTTGGGCACCCAGAGGTGCACATCCCCTCGCGTGAGAGTGCGTCGCACATGGAAGCCCTCGCTGGACGGCGCCGCGCCCGCGATGCGCGCCAGTTGACGAAATGTCTTGGACGTCGCGACCGTGATGCGTGGCTCCCCTGCCCGCAGGATCTGGCCGACAACCTCGCCGATGGCCGCGCGGGCGGCCTTGCGCGCCTCGCGGATCTGCTTGTCCTTGGGCGGGTCGCCGTCGAGGTAGTCGCGGGTGACCCGGCCTGCGCCGAGGGGCAGGGAGAGGGCGACATCAGGCTCCTCGTCGGCCCCTGAAGCGAGTTCCAACGACCCGCCGCCGATATCGAGGACGAGGATGCGACCGGCAGACCAGCCGAACCAGCGACGCACGGCCAGGAAGGTCAGTCGCGCCTCCTCGGGCCCGCTCAGGACCTCGACGTCAATCCCGGCACGCTCCCGCACCTTCGTGATGACCTCGAGGCCATTGGGGGCCTCGCGGATGGCCGACGTGGCGAAGGCGAGGAATTCCGTGACACCCAGATCGTCCGCGGTCTCCTGAGCGCGGCGGGCGAACGCGATGAGATCGTCCACCGCGTCATCATCAATGCGACCATCGGGCCGGAGGTGCTCAGCGAGGCGCAGCGCGATCTTGGACTTCCAGGCCGGGAGCGGTGCGGCGCCTTGGTGCGCATCGACCACAAGCAGGTGGACGGTATTGGAACCGATGTCAAGGACACCCAGGCGCACGGGTCGCACGCTACTCGCCCACGCGGTGCCGCGCGATCATGGACCCGCCGATGCACGCTAGGGTCAGCACGTGCCTGAGGTGCCTCTTGACTTCCCCCGAGCCTGGGTTGAGTTCGACGATCCCGGCAAGAAGCATCGCCGCTATCGCATCGACCTCACCTGGCTCACGTCGCGCTGGACCTGCATCTTCGGCCGCGGCTGCAAGGGCATCTACGCCAACGCTCCCGACAGCGGCTGCTGCACCCAGGGTGCCCACTTCACGGACAAGGACGACGAAAAGCGCGTGCTCAAGTGGGCGAAGCGCCTCGATCCCGAGCACTGGCAGTTCTACGACATCGGCCAGCGCAAGGGCGCGACCGTGAAGACCAGCGACGGGGAGCGCAAGACGCGGGTCGTCGATGGTGGCTGCATCTTCCTCAACCGACCCGGCTTCGAGGGTGGCGAGGGCTGCGCGCTCCACGGGCTCGCCGAGCGCGAGGGGGTGTCCTTCGTCAAGACCAAGCCCGACGTCTGCTGGCAGTTGCCCATCCGACGGGCCTACGACGAGGTCGAGCGCCCCGACGACACCACCGTCCAACTCGTGAGCATCACGGAATTCGATCGACGCGGCTGGGGCCCGGGCGGCCACGACCTCGACTGGTACTGCAGCGGCAACACCGAGGCCCACATCGCCAGCGAGCCGGTCTACGTCACCAACCGCGACGAATTGGTCGAGCTCATGGGCAAGAAGGCCTACGCCGTCCTGGCCGAGTACTGCGAGGCCCATGAGAAGGCGCTGATGAACGCGCGTGGCAAGGCGCGCGAGGCTCTCGCCCCGCACCCCGCCGACCCCGTCTGACCCACGCCGTAGCCTCTCGCCATGGCCAAGCCGTCGGTGAGCTACCAGT
Source organism: Actinomycetota bacterium (assembly GCA_041164085.1). Classification (GTDB taxonomy): domain Bacteria; phylum Actinomycetota; class Actinomycetes; order S36-B12; family S36-B12; genus Mxb001. Next base: position 2,016 of record JBEAQC010000100.1, on the reverse strand, counting down.
GCAATGCGTGCGGTGCCACGTCCTTGCGCTGGGTGGGCCGCTGCCCCAAGTGCCAGGAGTTCGGCACCGTCATCGAGATCGCACCCACGCCGACCTCCAAGGCGACGAAGGCCGGCACCAAGGCTGCGGCGGTGCGCCCGGCCCAGGCCGTCTCCGACATCGGTGAGGAGCGCGTTCGCCGCACTCCCACCGGAGCGGGTGAATTCGACCGGGTCATCGGCGGCGGCCTGGTCGCCGGTCAGGTCGTGCTGCTCGCGGGCGAGCCCGGCGTCGGCAAGTCGACTCTCCTCCTCGCTGTTGCCCACGCCTTCACCGCCAAGCACACCGGCGCGGTGCTCTACGTCTCGGGCGAGGAGTCGGCGGACCAGATCGCGCTGCGCGCGCGGCGCATCGGTGCGATGTCGGAGCACCTCCTCGTCGCCGATGACAGCGATCTCTTCACGGTGCTTGGCCTCATCGATCACCACCGTCCCGCACTCGTCGTGATCGACTCCGTGCAGACCATCGCGAGCCCGGAGCTCGACGGCCGCGCGGGCGGGGTGGCGCAGGTACTCGAGGTGACCCAGGCCCTCACCCGCACGGCCAAGCAGCGCGGTGTCCCACTGCTCCTCATCGGTCAGTCGACCAAGGACTCCTCCATCGCCGGTCCCCGTGCGCTTGAGCACCTCGTTGACACCGTGCTGACGTTCGACGGTGACCGCACGACGGCCCTGCGCCTGCTGCGCGCGACCAAGAATCGCTACGGCCCGGCCGACGAGATCGTCGCGTTCGAGCAGACCGAGCGCGGACTCGCCGAGGTCAAGGACCCCTCAGAGCTCTTCCGCGGACACCGCGACAAGCCCGTGGCCGGGACGTGCGTCACGGTGACCATGGAGGGGCGCCGGGCCCTGCTCGCGGAGATCCAAGCACTCGTCGCCGCGGGCACCGGGCCAGCTCCACGTCGCACCGTGACGGGCATGGACACCACACGCATCGTCACCCTCGCTGCTGTGACCGAGCGCGCCGGTGCCAAGAGCCTGTCGCAGCGCGACATCTTCGTCGCCACTGTCGGCGGTGCGCAGATCGCCGATCCCGCTGCCGACCTGGCGGTCTGCCTGGCGATCTACTCCGGCATGCGCGAGACGCCGATCCCCGCTGACGTGCTCGCCATCGGTGAGGTCGCGCTGTCGGGCGACATTCGACCGGTCCCGTTTCTCGCTCAGCGCGTAGCGGAGGCTCGCCGGCTCGGCTTCACACGCATCCTCGTCCCCGCGGGCTCGCGGGATCGCGTTGACGGCGTCGTCGAACTCCGGCATCTCGATGCCGGGCTCGCCGCGATCGATCGGCTGGCCGGGCACTCCGGCTAGGGGGCGCTCCACCGACTCACCGGGATAGCCCGACAGGCGGCGCCTATTCCAGGCGCAGGGCGGTGGGGGCGCTGAAGATCTCCCCATTGCGGCCGACCACGGTGTACTCCCCGGCCTGGGCCATCGGCTGGTCCGGTGGGCAGCCTGCCGAGCTGAGGTAGCCGTCCCAGACCAGTTGGGTCTCGAAGGCGTCACCGCGGTCCAGCGTGACGACATCCTTGTCGTCATTGGGATTGCAGTCGTCGCTGGACCAGATGGTCACCTCGCCCTGGGTGATCTGAAGCTCGTTGGCCCCGGGGCCGACGTCGCGCTTGCAGGGGCGGGTGCCGATGTTGGTCACGGACAGCGTGAGCGTCGGGGTCGAGCCGACCGGATAGATGGCCTCCTCGGCAAAGGCCTCGACCAGGATGTCGGCGTCAGCGCAGTCGGTGACCTTGGTCGGCTCGGGCTCAGGCGTCGGGCTCGGGGCGGCAGACGTGGGATCAACCGTGGGAGCGGCTGTCGGGGTGTCGGTGGGAGCGGGCTCCGGGGCAGCGCCACCTCCCAAGTTACGCCCGAAGATCAGCCACCACAGCAGCACGAGGATCGCCACGAGGACGACGAGCACGATGACGCGTCGCCGCCAGTAGACACCGGACGGCTCAGGGCCGATCGGCGACATGAGCCCACT
>JBEAQC010000099.1:0-2511 GCA_041164085.1 Actinomycetota bacterium | reverse complement strand
GAGCAGGCCGTAGTGCTCGAGATAGTTGACCGCCTCAAGGACGGTGAAGCCCACGAACGCCTGGATCACCAGATAGGGCAGTATCGCCGGCCCCAGCCAGATGACCATGACGGCCCACAGGGCCACGGACATGAGCAGTGCATTGAGCACATCGTTGCCGATGCGGAAGGGGTGCTGACCCCGGCGGCGGTAGCGCCTGGACTCCAGGCGCCAGGCGTTGGCGAAGGATCCGGCGACGGTCCGCGGCCAGAACCGGTAGAAGCTCTCCCCCACACGGGAGCTGGCCGGGTCATCAGGTGTCGCGACGCGCACGTGGTGGCCGCGATTGTGCTCGATGTAGAAGTGCCCGTAAAAGGTCTGAGCGAGCGCGATCTTGGACAGCCAGCGCTCGACGCTCTCCTTCTTGTGGCCAAGTTCATGAGCGGTGTTGATGCCGAGGCCGCCGATGAAGCCCACGGTGATGGCGAGACCGACCCGGTCGAGTGTGCTGATGTCCGCCGTGGCGATGTACCAGAAGGCGACAGCGAACCCGGCGTACTGCAGGGGCAGGAAGAGATAGGTCAGCCAGCGGTAGTAGCGATCCTGCTCAAGGGACTTGATCACGTCGTCGGGTGGGTTGGATGGATCGAGTCCGACGCTCCAGTCGATGAGCGGGACGATCCCGAGAATGACGATGGGGCCGAGCCACAGCCACACGCCCCAGCCGGTCGCGGAATTGAGCAGGACAGCGAGGAAGGGCAGGAGGGGCATGGTCAGGCCCATGACCCACAGGTAGCGCTTGGCGTCACGCCAGGTCGTCGTCGCCTCCATGGTTTACAAAAGATAGACCTGTGTAAACCTCGCGTCAAGCCCCCCGGGGGATCTAGAGGTAGCGGAAGACGACCATTCCACCGAGGATCGCCAGGATCAGCACGGTCGCCCAGATGTCGACGCCGATCCGCAGCAGGTACGTCGCCCGCCCATGAGCGCGGGCAGAGAGCCCGAGGGTGTTGTCCGCGAGGTTGACGCGCAGCAGGCTCATGAAGACGGTCGTGGTGGTCGCCGTGATGAGCAGGCACCAGGGGCACATCGCTCCGATGACGAAGTACGCCTGGAAGAACAGCCAGTACGCGAAGGCAAGGCCGATCGAATACACGGCCATCGCCGTGTTCATGAACCAGCGCGGGAAACGCACTCCACCGAGAGCGGCCACAGCGATCGTGATGACGACGGGCTCGGCGATGAGGCCGATGAAGGCGTTGGGGAATCCCAGAAGGTTGGCCTGCCACGTCACGCCGACTTTCGCGCACGAGATGGTCGACGAGATGTTGCACGACAGGGCCGCGTTGGGATCGGCAGCGAGCACGACCGCATCGATCGACAGGACCAGCGATGCCGTGAGGCCCAGTAGGCTCGAGATGAGCATTTCGAGGAAGGCACCGCGATGGCGGACGGTCACCCTGGACGGACTCGGCGGCTCGACAGAGTCCTCCCGGTCGGGCTGGCTCGCCTGAGATGGGACCTCTCCGAGCGCTGCCACGCGGCAACTCTACGGACTAGATGACCGCCTCGAGGAAGCGGCGCGTCTCGGGCTGCTCCGGAGAGTTGAACATCTGGTCAGGAGTCCCCTGCTCCAAAATGACGCCGTCGTGGAAGAAGCACATGCGATTGGCTACCTCACGCGCGAAGCCCATCTCGTGCGTGACCACGATCATGGTGGTCGAGTGCGCGTCGGCAAGTCGCTTCATGACGGCAAGCACCTCGTGGATGAGCTCAGGGTCCAGAGCGGATGTCGGCTCGTCGAAGAGCATGACCTCCGGCCGCATCGCAAGGGCGCGTGCGATCGCGACGCGCTGCTGTTGACCACCCGAGAGCCGAATCGGATGTTGATCGGCCTTGTCAGCCAAGCCGACATCATCGAGCAGCTGTATGGCGCGCTCGCGGACCTCGCTCGCGTTCTCGCCCTTGACGCGCAGAGGCGCCTCCATGACGTTGTCCAGCACCGTCATCTGTGGGAAGAGGTTGAACTGCTGGAAGACCATGCCACAGTGGGTGCGCAACTTGCGGATCTCTCGGCGCCGCCGTCGGGTCGGTAGTCCAGCCGACACAGAGATACCCGCAACCTCCACCGTGCCCTGGTCGGGGTCCTCGAGGAAGTTGATGCACCGCAGGAACGTGCTCTTGCCTGAACCGGACCGACCGAAGACGACAACGACCTCCCCGGCGTCGATGTCCATATCGATGCCCTTGAGGACCTCGAGGTCGCCGAAGCGCTTGTGCAGTCCGCTGACACTGACGACGGGAGGTGTCATCCGGCCTTCACCGCCGTGCGCACATAGCCCTTGCTCATGCGTTGCTCAAGCTTGCGCTGGAAGAAGGAGAAGATCCCGGTCAGGCCCCAGTACACAAGGGCGGCCACAATGAGAGCTTCAAGATTGCGGAAGTCAGCCTTGCCGGTGAGTTGTGCCATGCGGAAGGGATCCGCCCACAGGATGGTGGTGCCGAGCAGCCCGATCAGTGCGGTGTCCTTGA
>JBEAQC010000098.1:0-5575 GCA_041164085.1 Actinomycetota bacterium | reverse complement strand
CGCCCGCGGTCCACAGCGCACGGACTCAACGTCGCGACACCGCTTGCACTACCCGCGGCGCCTTGGCCCTCAGCGCTTCCGCCGCGCGGCTTCGTTGAGCTCGAAGGTGAACGCCACGAGCGAGTGCATGGGTGGATACGGCACGATCACGCGGAAGATCTCGTACTCGTCGATCGACGCGCCCTGCGCCTTTACGACCCGGCCCAACGCCTCGCGATAGCCGCGATCCGCCGCGGCGAAGCGGGCCGGCAGCGCGGGCGAGGCGACCAGTCGCGCCACGCTCTCGAGCGGAAGCCGCGCCGATCCGTGCCAGCCATCGAGGTACTCCGGCACGACCGGCGTCCCCAGCAGACTCGCCGCCGGCTCGGTGTTCCGCACCATCGCCCGGTGGATCATCATGTCGACGATCAACAGGTCGGTCGGAAGGAGCACCGGCGTCTGCAGGCAGGCGCTCTTGATCCCGACATCCGAGCCAAGGTCGATGCTCGGCAGGTACTCCGCCAGGCAGGCTCGCAGGCGGCCGTTGCGATCCGCCGGCACATCGCAGAGATCGATCGTCTCGACGTTGCGCTCGCGGGTCGCGCAGCGCAGCTCGCGACCCACGATTCCCTTCGTCGAGACCGAGCGGATCACCGTCGGCAACTCACTTTCATCGCCCAGCGCGATGTGCGCGCGATACGCCGCCTCGCCATCGTCCTTGGCGACCGATCGCCGCACGATCGGCCATGCGGTGCCGGGGCGGCTTCGGCCGAGCCCCTCGAAGACCGCGCCCACGCCGAGCGACACCGTCGTGTGCCCCGGGGCCGGCGCGAGAAGATGGGCGCAGATCGCCGCCTTGGCGTGCACGCCGTAGAGCTTGGCCATGCCACGGGCAGCGGTGCGGCGGGCCTCCATGATCGCGGCGCTCTCGCGGGTCGAATCGAGGGCACCGGCGGCGAGTGCCCGCATCGTGGTGCGATCGACGCCCCGCTTCGCGATGAGCTGCTCGAAGGCGTCGATCGACGCACGAAGCGCTTCGAGCTTCTCCTCCGAGACCTCGCGCTCCCGAAGGCGCTCGATCAGCTTGAGCCACGCCCGGGTCCCGGGCATCGCCTGGATCGCCTGCGCGACGTCGGCGACCCGGGCAATCGTCCAGACCCTCCAGGCGGTCATCCGCTCGAGTTCGAGCGCCCGCCCCAGCGATCGGGCGCCGTAGTCGCCGGGCAGGATCGGATCGAGGGCGGTGCGAACCCGCTGACGAAGCAGCGCGATCGCGTCGTCGACGTCCTTGGAGAGCTGTCGATAGTCGGACGTGGGAGGAGAAGCGTTTCTGGACATCGGGGGAGCGAAATCGGCCCGACGTGCTCGTCGGGTGAATGCAGGCCATGGATGGAGCGATCGCCTCGGACCACCGCGGCCGAGGGCGGGTTCGAGCGTAGCGGTCGGCCGTCGGCCCACGCGCCGCGAATTCGCAAGAGCGCCGGCTTGTGTCCCCCGGGGGACAGGGTGGGGAAGAGGAGGAGAGAGGAGTAAGGAGAGAGGAGAGAGGAGAGAGGAGAGAGGAGACGGCAGGGTCGGTGAGCGTTCGGCGATCAACCAGCCAGCCTCGGCGATCACCAGGCGTGCGAGACGCCCACTGTCCACAGCACACGGACTCGTTGACGCGACAACCGGTGGTCGCTCGCTTCGCTCCGCCAGGGAGGAGTTCCGCACCTCCGTGATCAATGGGCGTGCGACGCAGGAGACGCAAGCGATCGGAGTCGTCGAGCGTGTTCGCGCGACGCACGAAACTCCTCCCCGGGACTGCGCAGCAGTCCGGGGGAGGTGGCTCGCGAGCGGAGCGAGCGAGACGGAGGGGTTGTCCTGAAACGGCAGGCGCCGCTTCGCGCGAGCTCCGGGCATCGCGCGGCGCGAACAGCGCCTTCCGAGGCTGCACGGCCCCTCCGCCTCGCTTCGCTCGGCACCTCGCCTGAACGGCTTCGCGTTCAGGGAAGGAGTTCCGCCACTCGCGCGAACGATGTCTGTGCGAGGCACTATCTCTTGAGCGCGAAACGTCGCCTGGCATCCTCGCGCGACCAATGAAACTCCTCCCCCGCTGAGCGGCACACGTTCCGCTCGGCGCGCACCCGTCACGCGATCAGCTGCGAGATCGGATCGACATGCTCGACGCCGACGAGCCGCACGCCCGAAGCGCGCGTGAGATCGACCATGCCCGAGAGCGACTGGTTGCGCACCGGCGCGCCCGCCGCACGGTCGACCGCGTGGCACAGGATCGCGTCCGACTGCCGCGGCTTCGCGGGGTCCTGCTCGGCGAAGGTCGTGAGCTAGACGCGGTCGCCGACCACCGCGATGCCGCCCTGCCCCGCGTTCGGCAGCGCGCACTTCCAAAGGATGTTCTCACCGCGCGCGGCCGAGCACTCGATCGCCACGCACGCTTCGGGCGCGATCCATGTCGCGTGCGGCACCGCCGCCTGCGGCCACGGGCCGCGCGTATCGCGCGATGCACACGAGGCCAGCAGGAAGAAGGCGACGCAGGCGAAGAGACGGTGCATTGCCGCAGCGTACCGATGCCCGAGCAAATGCGAACGAGATCCGATGGGGAATGAAACGCTGCAACGGTCCCGCGCGAGCCGTCAGGGGTCCATGACGACGCGCAGTCCCACGGACTTGTACGTGGTGCTGGGATCAGAGCCGCTTCGGGACGATGATCGATTGTTCTTCAGATCCTCGGAGTAGCTGCCGCACCGGAAGACCCGTTGGGTGCCGCTCGTCGGTCCCGTTGGATCGGTCTGCGCCTCGGCCGGGTAGGTACTACCGTACCAGTCGCTCACCCACTCGGCGACGTTCCCTCCCATGTCGTAGAGCCCGAATCCGTTCGGGTTCTTCAGGCCGACCGCCTGCGGCTGCGTCTTATCGTTGCACCAGGAGATCAGCGAGACATAGGAATCGGACCCGTCGTTCGAGCCTCCCGGGAGCGACGGATAGCCGTGGTAGGCGGTGGTTGTTCCCGCTCTGTACGCGTACTCCCACTCCGCCTCGGTGGGCAGCCGGAACTGCGATGACAGATTGTTCGACGCATAGTCGAGCCAAGGACCACCCAGACTGACGCCGTCACAAATCATCGCCCAAGACACGCTCTCCGCTGGCCAACTTCCCGTGTTCTCGTAGCCCGCCTTCGCGTCGAAGTAGAAGGGGTTCGGATACTGCGTCACGGTGTTCCACTGGTCCTGCGTGACCTCGTATCGGCCGATGTAGAACGGCTTGGTCAAGGTCACGGCGTGGACGGGGTTCTCGTTGCTTTCGCAGCCGTGCTGATTCGATGGAGAGCAACCCATCTGGAAGCTCCCAGGGGGGATCAGCATCATCTCGATGCCGGTGGAGTTGTTCGCCATCACATGCCACGGATAGCCCGTCGCGATGATGGCCGCGCGAATTCCAGCGTCTGTGACCACGGCCGGGTCCGGATGCACCTCGACGATCGTCGCCCACGAGGGAATCTCGCAGTAGTAGACCGCGTTGTCCGCTCCTCCCTCGGCAGCGCCCCAGGCGGTGGTCAGGCTGACGTTGAACGGACCTCCCCATGCATGCTCTGGCGCCACGACGGAAAGCGTGTCTTCACCGAGAACCTGGAAGAATGCCGAGACTCCGTCGATCTCAACCGAGGTCGTCGACCCGAGCTGCTCGCCGCTGATCTCAAAGCTCATACCCGGCTCGAGGTAGGGCGTCGAGATCCCGCTGATCGCCGGAGTCAACGGTGCGCGCACCGCGCGAAAGCCTAGGGAGTTATTGACATCGTCGAGAGTCGCCGATTGCCGGTACGAGCTTGTGGACGTCCACGAGGCGCCGAGCCAAGTGGTGTAGCGGATGACCCTACAGACGCCCGTACCGTACTGACACGATCCGGTCGCCGGACCGGTGGGATCGGTCTGCGCCTCGGCCGGGTAGGTGCCGTACCAGTCGCTCACCATCTCGCCGACGTTCCCGATCATGTCGTACAGGCCGAATCCGTTGGGCGCCTTGCCACCCACGGGCTGCGGGCCCACGCCCTCGCCGTTGACCCATCCGATGTTGCCAACGAGCGATGGGTCGTTCGTTCCCTCGGGAACCGCAGGCCAACCGTGGAATGCCGTCGTCGTACCGGCGCGGCATGCGTACTCCCACTCCGCTTCGGTCGGCAGCCGCATGCCCGTCGCCGCCAGGAAGCCCTGTATCGTGTTGAAACTCACGCTGTCGACCGGGCCGTTCGGAACGGGATACCATGATGGGTTCGAACCCATCATCGCGGTCCACTGCTCCTGAGTGACCTCGTAGCGACCTAGGTAGAAGGGAGACGAGATCGTCACCGAGTGCACGGGGAACTCCCAGTCGAAGCAGTGGTGCCCGTCCGGCGGCGTGCTGCAGCCCATCTCGTAGGTCCCCGGCGGGATGAGCATCATCTCCATCTGCGTCTGGTCGTCGAGCACGTGCCAGGGCAGGGTCGTGGCGACGATGGCGTCGCGAATGGCCGGATCCGTGACAACGGCAGGATCGGGATCCGCTTGCAGCACCGTGGCCCATCCGACTGGCGCAAGCCCGTAGGTGTACGCACTCGCGAGGGTCGCGGTGCCACCAGGCGCCGTCACCACGACGTCCTGCGCAGCACCGGCGACGCCGGGCGGGGCCACGACCCTGAGCTCCGTATCGCTCAGGACGGCGACGCTCGTCGCGAGCGCTCCACCGACCGTCACGCCGGTCGCTCCGGTGAACTTACTGCCGACGATGCTGAGGAGCGTGCCGCCGAGGGCGCTTCCACTCGACGGAGTGACCGACGAAATCACGGGTGGCGCGACGAAGGAGTAGGCGGATGGAGCGGTTCCTGTTCCCCATGGCGTCACCACTGAGACGTCCACTGTGTACTGGGGGTACGAAGGGGTCACGACCCGGATCAGCGTGTTGCTGACGACCTGCAAGTTATACACCTCGGTGGATCCGCCGAACCTCACCTTCTCCGCGCCAAGCAACCCCCAACCAGCGATCTCGAGGATCGTTCCACCCGTGTAGGGGCCGCTACTCGGGAGCACCGACGTGATCACCGGCGCCGCGTTGTAGAAGTATCCTTCTCCGAGAGTCGCCGTCCCGTACGGAGTGGTCACCGAGACCTCGACGGGGCCGCCGGTCGACCCCTCGGGGACAACGGCATTCAGCGAGGTCGGGCCGATGACGCTCACGCTCTCGGCAGGCACTCCTCCGAAGAGCACGCTCGCGGGCGCGACGAACTCGGAGCCGCTGATCAGGACGATCGTTCCGCCCGAGAGCGGACCCTGCGGCGGGTTGACGGTCGCGATGGTCGGCGGCGACCCGCTGCCGACGAGGTAGGTGAACCCGTTCACAAGTTCCGCGGTTCCGCTCGGCGAACGCACCGCCACCACCTTCGGGCCGCTGACGCCCGCGGGCGTCACCGCCGTGACGGTCGTCGCGTCGACCACCACGACCTCGGTCGCCGCAGCGCCGCCGATCGTCACCTCCGTCACTTCCGCGAGGTGCGTCCCCGTTATGGTGATCACCGTGCCTCCAGAGGTCGGGCCACTGAACGGGTTCACGTCCGCGATCTGCGGAC
>JBEAQC010000097.1:0-7885 GCA_041164085.1 Actinomycetota bacterium | reverse complement strand
TCTCGCCGGTCTTCCAGTTGGTCTGCACGACGTCGCGACGCTCCCAGGTCACATCGTCGTAGGGATGGACACCCGGCGTGGTGAACAAGCGCTTCATCGTCAGCCCGGTCCCCGTGCCGGTGGTGGCGGGGCTGTTGCTCAGATCGGTCATTGCGGGTGTCTCCCTCGGTGATGTGGCCAGGTGGTGCTAGTGACGAGTTGGTGCAGCGATGTCGGTTGATGCGATGTCGGTTGTCGAAATATCGGGCGTGGAGATGTCGGTCAGGTCGGGATGCGCGGCGAGGTCCGCCTCGGACCGCAGCAGCGCGATCTCGGCCTCGAAGTCGGCAAGGGTGTCGAAGGCGCGGTAGACGGAGGCGAAACGCAGGTACGCCACGACGTCGAGCTCTCGCAGCGGACCGAGAATCGCGATGCCGACCTCCTCAGCGGGGATCTCAGCAGAGCCCGTGGCGCGCAGCGCGTCTTCGACACGCTGAGCCAGCAGGGCGAGGTCGTCCTCGCTTACGGGGCGACCCTGGCAGGCCTTGCGCACACCGCTGACAACCTTGGCGCGACTGAAGGGCTCGGTGGCGCCGGAGCGCTTGGCGATCTGCAGCATGGCGGTCTCGGCCGTGGTGAAGCGCCGACCGCATTCCTGGCACTCGCGGCGCCGGCGGATGGCCGCGCCATCCTCGGCGGTTCGGGAGTCGAGCACGCGGGAGTCTCCGCCGCGGCAGTAGGGACAGCGCATGGATCCTCCCTTCCGTGAGATGAGGGCCACCTCTCGATGGCCCTAGGGACTGCTTTGAGGACCACCCGTGGATGACCCTGGGGACTACTTGGGGACAGCCTGTGGAGCACCAACCACAACCTGTGGAGGAACTACAGCACTGTGACTACTAGATGTAGGGGAACCGTAGACCCTCACTACGACATCTGCAAGTCCCCTTTTCGGCGTGTCGCATTCACCTCCTGCGTCACATGAGGCGCACCGGCACCGCTCCCTGAATAGGGCGTGACCACCCGGCGAATGGGCTGTGCAGCATCGAGAAACCCAGCTCCCAGCCGCGATTTCCTTAGGCGAGCCCGCACTGCACGCCCACCGCCGCCTAGCGACGTTGCGGGACCCCTGAGCGTCTCCACCTGGCGGTACGTGCACGGGTGCGACGGACCGGCCTGGCCCAGCTCAGCGGGTCGGGACCTGCAGCTGCTGTCCGGGGACGAGCCCGGACTGGGTGAGGCCGTTGACCTCGCGGATCTCCGCGATCAGGCCCCGGGGATCAGCTCCCGGGTCGATCGCCGAGGCAATCCCCCACAGGGTGTCGCCCGGCTGGACGGTGACCGCCACGGTGGACGGACCCTCGACCTGGGCGGTGGCCACGGCACGCCAGGCGCCGGGAAGCAGCACGACCAGCAGGGCCAGCGCCACGACGACCAGGCGCCCGCGGCGGGTGATCCGCAGTGGGCTCGCCGGCGCCGACGTGGCGGGTACGGCCAATGGGGTCCGCAGCGCGGTGGAGCGACGTACGGGCCTCGCCAGGGCGGGGGCGACGAAGGTGGCAGCCATGGAGGCCCTCCTCGGATCAGCGGCTTGATGCCGGTCTATCGAACGCGTGTACGATCGAACATATGTCCCAACGACCCCATCTGTCACGCGACACGCCGCACTGAAATCGAACAGGTGTTTGAATCCGCCTCGCGTCATCGCTACGGTCGTGGCCATGGCTCGAAGGCTCCCAGGGGGGTCTGACAGCCGAAGCGACGAGCCAGCCCAATAGCCAGCCCCGTTCGACCCACACTCGCCAGATCCCGGAGGACCCATGGCCCGCAAGCAGCCCGATGCCGACTTCGCCGAAGGCTTGACCGCCCGGCAGCGCGACATCCTGGCCGTGATCCGCAGCGCCGTCGAGGAGCGCGGCTATCCGCCGAGCGTCCGTGAGATCGGCGAGGCGGTCGGCCTGACCTCACCCTCGAGCGTTGCCCACCAACTCGGCGTCCTCGAGAAGAAGGGGCTGCTGCGCCGCGACGCCAATCGTCCGCGCGCGCTCGTCGTTGCCGATGAGACCAGCAGCATCGTCGACGCTGGGGCTGATATCACCGGCATCGGGGATGCCACACCCGCCGCTGCCTACGTCCCCGTCCTCGGTCGCATCGCCGCGGGCGGCCCGATCCTTGCAGAAGAAGCTGTCGAGACAGTCTTCCCGCTCCCCCGCGAGATCGTCGGTGAGGGCGAGCTCTTCCTGCTCAAGGTGGTCGGCGACTCCATGGTCGATGCGGCGATCTGCGACGGTGACTGGGTCGTCGTTCGGCGCCAGCCCACCGCCGACAATGGCGAGATCGTTGCAGCACTGCTCGACGACGAAGCCACCGTCAAGACGCTGCAGCGCCGCGACGGCCACACGTGGCTGCTGCCGCATAATCCGGCCTACTCCCCCATCGACGGCGACCACGCCACGATCCTGGGCAAGGTCGTCACCGTCATGCGTCGCATCTGAGGGTCGGCGGTCAGCGCGCCTTCGTCGGTTCGCCTGCGTCCTGCTCGCCTGCGACCCAGGTCTCACGCAGGCGGCCGAGTGCGGCGAGGGCGACATCGCGGTCATCCGTGAGCCACAGCGGCGGCATCGCGTCACGCAGAACTTTGCCGTACGACGCTGTCGCCAATCGCGGATCGAGCACCGCGACCATCCCACGGTCGCCTGCATCCCGAATGAGGCGACCGGCTCCCTGGGCGAGCATCAGTCCCGCACGCGGCACCGACACCTCCCGGAAGCCTTCGCGGCCGAGTGCCTCCTGCCGCGCCGCCACGATCGGATCATCCGGGCGAGGGAAAGGAATGCGGTCGATGACGACGAGTGAGCAGGTCTCACCGGGCACATCCACGCCCTGCCACAGCGACATCGTGCCCACCAGGCTCGTGGCGGGATCGGTTTCGAACGTCGCGACGAGCGAGGCCGCCGGCTCACCACGCCGCTGCACCAGCACCGGGGTGGACAGGCGCACTCGCAGGTAGTCGCCCATCCGCTCGACCGCGCGCCAGGATGAGCACAGCACCAGCGTGCGGCCGCCCGCCGCGTCGATGAGGTCGCCCACTTCATCCAGGGCCTCCTCGGGGATGCCGTCGCGGCTAGGAGGAGGCAGGTGGCGCGCCACGTAGAGGATGCCCTGCTGGGCGTAGTCGAAGGGGCTGCCGACATCCAGGCCCTGCCAGGCTCCCGTCACACCCAGCCGCGCGGCGCACTCCTCGAAGTCCTCACCCAGGGTGAGGGTGGCACTGGTGAGGGCTACGGGGCGCTCAGCCATGAGTGATCCGCCGAGCACCCCGGCCACCTCCATGGGCGCAAGTTTGACGACGCCGGAGTCGACCCAGGTCACCTCGGCCGTCGTCGCGGCGATCAGGCGTCCCGCGGTGTCGAAGATCTCCTCCAGTCCGCCGCGGGCACGCTGGCGCGCGGCCAAGGTCTCGATATCGTCGTCACTCGGGATCTCGCCGATGGCCGCGCGAGCCACATCGCGGATCGACGTCAGGGCGAGGAGCAGGTCACGCGGTGGCTCGCGGTAGCGGCCGTCCTGATGCGCCGCTTCCGTGAGCCTCTCGGCCGCCGCCACCAGGTCATCGGCCGTGGAGGGGCGCAGGAAGCGGCGGGCACGGCTCGCAGCCTGCTCGACCGAGCGGGCCGACAACTCGACGGCCAACGCCTGCGTGACACGGTCCACGAGTTCATGGGCCTCATCGACGATGACGGCGTCGTGATCGGGGAGCACCGGGATGCCCTCGACGGCGTGGATGGCGAGCATCGCGTGGTTGGTGACGACGATGTCTGCCGACATGGCGATCTCCCGACGTCGGGCGGTGAAGCACTCCGCGCCGAAGGCGCACTTGCTCTCCCCCACGCACTCGCGGCGGGAGACGGAGATGCCGCGCCACACGCGCGCGTCGACGGATTCGCCGAATTCATCACGGTCACCGGTCTGGGTCTCCAGCGCCCATTCACGCACGGCGGCCGCCTGCTGTCCGAGAGCGGATCGCGGGATGATCGCGTCACCGTCGTCCTCAGGCTCCTGACGGTGCAGGCGCTCGAGGCAGACGTAGTTGTGTCGGCCCTTGAGCACGGCGTACGTGAGCGGACGCGGCAGGAGGGGCTCGAGTGCCGCCGCGACAACCGGCAGGTCACGCTCCGCGAGCTGTCGCTGCAGCGCGAGTGTCGCCGTAGCGACGACGACCGCGTCACCACGCACGGCGTGCAGCGCGGCCGGCACGAGATAGGCCAGGGACTTGCCCGTGCCCGTGCCCGCCTGCACGAGGAGATGCTGGGGAGCCGCGGTGCCCGATGCCAGCGACTCGGCGACGGCCTCAGCCATCGCCAACTGGCCGGGCCGGGGCTCGCTGCCCAACGCCGCCGCTGCCGCGGTAAGCGCCGCCTCCACGCTCGGCAGGGTCTCGCTCGGCAGGGTGTCCTCGCTCACGGCGCGCTGACGCCGAGTCGAGCCGCGAGGTCGGCGCGCACCCGGGCCCTCAGTCGCGTGCCTTCGGGCAGGTGCTCCTCGGAGAGCACCTCGCCGTCTGCGTGCGCTGCCGCGACGAGATCGCCTCGGTCATAGGGGACGATGACGTCGACCTCGATCTCCGGGCGCGGTAGTCGCGCATCGAGGCGTTGCAGCAGCTCCTCGATGCCCTCTCCGGAGTGGGCCGACACCACGAGCGCATCGGGCTCGCGCCGGCGCAGCGTGGCGATCTGAAGCGGATCGGCGATATCGGCCTTGTTGATCACGACGAGTTCGGGGAGGTCCCCCGCCCCGATCGACCCCAGCACCTCGCGCACCGCCGAGAGCTGATCCTCAGGGTGGGGGTCGGATCCATCGACGACGTGCACCACGAGGTCGGCGTCGGTGACCTCTTCAAGGGTGGATCGGAAGGCCTCAACCAGGTGGTGCGGAAGGTGCCGCACGAAGCCGACCGTGTCCGCGATGGTGCAGTGCCGACCGCTCGGCAGGTCCAGCCGTCGCACGGTCGGATCCAGGGTCGCGAACAGCGCGTCCTCGACGAGCACGCCCGCGCCGGTGAGTCGATTGAGCAGGCTCGACTTTCCCGCGTTGGTGTAGCCGGCGAGGGCTACCGCGGGTGTCCCCGCGCGCTCGCGCGAGGTGCGTTGCGTGCGGCGTACGCGCTCCATCTCCTTGAGTTGGCGGCGCAGGACCGTCATCTGGTCACGGATACGGCGGCGGTCGGTCTCGATCTTGGTCTCGCCCGGTCCGCGCGTACCGACACCACCGGTCGCGCCTCCCGCGCGACCACCGGCCTGGCGACTTAGGGACTCACCCCAGCCGCGCAGGCGCGGCAGGAGGTACTGCATCTGGGCCAGCGACACCTGCGCGCGACCGGCCTTGCTGCGGGCGTGTTGAGCGAAGATGTCGAGGATGAGCCAGGTGCGATCGACGACCTTGACCTTGACGACGTCCTCCAGGTGGCGCAGCTGCCCCGGGCTCAACTCGCCATCGCAGATGACCGTGTCAGCGCCTGTCAACACGACGAGTTCGCGGAGTTCGCGCGCTTTGCCCGACCCGATGTACGTCGCAGGATCGGGCCGATCACGCCGCTGGATGACGCCATCGAGGACCAGTGCCCCCGCCGTCTCCGCGAGGGCGGCCAGTTCGCGCAGGCTGCGCTCCGCCTCCTCGGCGGTGCCCTCGGTCCACACTCCGACGAGCACGACCTGCTCCAGGCGCACCTGGCGGTATTCGACCTCGGTGATGTCCTCGAGTTCGGTGGACAGGCCCACCACACGGCGAAGCGCCTGACGGTCCTCAAGGTCGAGGTCACCGACCGCAGGGCGGTCTAGGTCCACGCGGCAAGCCAATCCGCCTCGAGGTGACCGTCGGCGACAATGACGGCGGGACCGATGAGTTCGAGTACGCCGTCTGACTCCTGCACGTGCAGGGTTCCTCCGGGCACGTCGACGCGTATCGGGCCGTCGATCGCCTCGCTGCGCCGGCGCGTGACCCACGCGACGGCACAGGCCCCGGTGCCGCACGACATCGTCTCCCCCACGCCGCGCTCATGCACCCGCATCGACACGTGGCCCGGGCCGATGGCCTCGACGAACTCGACGTTGACGCCCTCGGGGAACAGGTGCTCCGGGGTCACCTCGGGCGCACGATCGAGCGGACCCGCAGCACCGACGGAGGTCACGAAGACCACGGCGTGGGGGTTGGGCACGTGCACCGCGGTCGCGGGATAGGAGCGGTTGCCGACCATGACCGACGCGATCGTGTCGACGGCCACGGCCTCGCCCATGCCGACGGCGTACTCGCCATTGTCGATGCGGCGCACATGCCTGACTCCGCCGCGCGTCGCGATCTCCATCCCCGCCGGATCCGCAAGCCCCTCCTCGACGAGGAATCGCGCGAAGACGCGGATGCCGTTGCCGCACATCTCGGCGAAGGATCCATCCGCATTGCGGTAGTCCATGAAGTATTCGGCGCCGGTGGACCAGGGGTCATCGCACGCCTCGGCGCGTACGACCCGGAGGATCCCGTCGGCCCCGATGCCTCGCCGGCGATCGCACAGTGCGGCGATCATCTCGTCGGTGAGCTCCACCTGGCCGTCGAGGTCAGGGAGCAGGACGAAGTCATTGCCCGTCCCATGCCCCTTGAGCACCCGCAGCCCGGTCATGCACCCAGCCTAGGCGCCGGCATCGGCGTAGAGCGCGCTCGCCCGCGAGCATGCGTGATCCCACGTCTGCTCGGGGCTCACCGAGACATTGTGCGCGGCGATCCGCTCGCTCAGGGCACGATCGCTCGCCAGGAGCGCGACGGCGGAGGCGAGGGATGCGTCATCGGTCGCGAGCAATCCCTCGACTCCGTCGCGGATGAACTCCGACGTGCCCGCCTGGGTGCGGGCGACGACCGGCAGACCCGCCGCTCGGGCCTCCAGGGCCGCGATCCCGAAGGACTCGCGCACCGATGCCTGCACGAAGGCATCGCTGCGAGCGAACACCTCACGGATGCCCGAGCCGTCAAGCCGTCCGGTGAAGGTGGCCGCCAGGCCCAGGCGCCGGGCGGTCCGCTCGGCCTGGGCACGCTGCGGACCGTCGCCGATGATGGTCGCCTCGATGGCCACCGCCGGTCCGACGAGCACCTGAGCGCGGGCGATGGCGGTGAGCAGCGGCCCGATTCGCTTGCGCGGGGCCAATCGAGAGACCGTCACCACGCGCAGCACTCCGTCCACGCGCGGGATCGGCTCGCTGCGGCGCCACGGCTCTGGATCAAGCGCATTGGGCAGCACCCCGACCGGCACGTCGAGCGCACGCGAGACCTCCTGAGCCGCCATGCTGCTCACCGCGCTCACGACGACGTGGGGTCGCACGAGCAGTGACCGTGCCGCGCGGTAACCGCGACGCGACAGCGGTCCCCAGACGCTGTGGACGGTCACCAGGGTCGGGGTCTGCGTCTGGGCAAGCGCTCGCAGCGCACCCCAGGCGAAGGGTGACGTGGCGCCGACATGCACGTGGGCAACATCCACCGGATGCTGCTCGAGCAGGGCCCGCACCCCAGCACGCGTGCGGGGATGCACGGGTAGGTCACCGGGCAGGCGTACAGCGAGCCGCTCCACGACGAGACCGTCCACGAGGTCCCGTCCGGAGCGAATCGTCCCGTCCCCGGGCGTCGCGGTCATGATGATCGGTTCATCGCCACGTGCGGCTTGGGCGAGCGCGAGGCCGCGCACCTGGGTCTCGATGCCCCCGGTGCGCGGCAGGTAGCAGTCGGAGATATGGGCGATGCGCACGCGATGACGCTACGCCACCGGGCAGGATGGGCACGTGACCACGCTGGTCTTCCTCCATGCGCATCCTGACGACGAGGCCCTCCTCACCGCCGGGACGATGGCGCGCGCCGCCGCGGAGGGTCA
>JBEAQC010000096.1:0-6618 GCA_041164085.1 Actinomycetota bacterium | reverse complement strand
AGGCGGGGGCGTCGGCTGAGGGGTCGCCGCCCTCGAAGACCCCGAGTGCATAGGTGACGCTCGACCGGCCCAGCCGTTCGATCCGGAAACCGATCGTGATGGGACCGGGGAATGACACTGGGCGAAGGAACCTGCACCCTGATTCGGCTACGACGCCCACGGCTTCCATCTGCTCGAAGGGAACCGCGAGGTGCTCGGAAATCCAAGAGTTGATGGCGGCATCGAAGTAGGCGTAGTACACCGCATTGTTGACATGCCCGTACATGTCGTTGTCTGCCCAGCGGGTAGTGACCAGCTGCCTTACTGGAAATTCGCGAAGAACCGCGCCCTCAACCGCCGCCATGGGCCCCATTGTGCTGCGCTCCTCCGCTGGATGTCACGTGCCAGCATCACGCCGCACCCGACTCCGGGTTTCCGTCAGGCCTTGACCTTGACCGCACCGGCGAGTTGCTGCTCCGTGAAGCCCCCCTCGATGACGCCCTGGGTCGCGTAGCGGTACAGCACTACGGAGAACACGCCGCGGATGGCGGTGAGCACGAGTCCGGCAATGACAAGCACGACAAGTCCAATGACGGCAAGCGGCACACCGATGGCCCAGGCGCCGATGGCGGACAGCACGACTCCGCCGACAAGGGCCAGGATCGCCGGCAGGACGGCGATGAGACCGATGAGTCCCCCGATGCGTACGCCGCCGGAGAGCTGCGTACCCCATCGCTGCTTGAAGGTCGATGCCGACTTCTTGATGGCGTCGATCATGCCGAGGTCATCCAGCATCATCGCGGGCATCACGAAGAAGGTGATGAGTTGCCACATGACGTCGGCCGCTGCCGCGAGGACGTTGCGGAAGATCACCGACACGACGCCGCCACTGTTGTTGCCGCGCAGCGCCGAGATCAGGGCACCGACGACTGCACTCACGAAGGCCCAGCGAGCAAGACGCCCCAGACGCCCCATGGCCGTGCCGAGGCCGTGGCCGAGGGAGGACTCACCGCCCTCGAGCTCAGCTGCCGCGCTCACCGTGAGGCCCGCCTGCACGATCGAGTTGACCAGGGCAAGGAGGTACACGCCGACGGCGACGAGCGCCCAGCCGATCCAGTTCTGGTTGCTCGCGATGAAGAGGACCCCGGGCACGACCACGACGAACGGGATCACGGCCAGGGCGATACCCACCACGGGGTACGCGAGCAGGTAGCGGTTGTCCTTGAGGACAGCCCAGGACTGTCGCGTGAGTGCGCGGCTGTCTGACCAGGAGCCCATGACTAGGCGGAACTCTTGCGGAACAGCGCTGCCACGATCGCCACAAGAACCGTGGCCACGAGGATCTGGATGATGAGCGTCAGCCAGCTGAAGCCCCACACCTGGCCGAAGAACTGCACCCCGATCCAGGTGCCGATCGCGGCACCGACGATGCCGCAGATGATCGTCATGAGACACCCGATCGGCTGCATGCTGGGGACGAGGAGGCGAGCGATGACGCCGATGACGATGCCCACGCCCAAGATGCTGAAGAAGCCGGTCATTTCCATGCCGCGACTATGGCACGTGCCTCGCTCGGATGAGGAGATCTCAGGGCGTGTCGCCCAACCTGGCGAGGGCCACGATGCGGGAGAGCGCGCGGCGGTACTTCTTGCGGTAGCCGCCGCGCAGCATCTCCTCGGAGAAGATCCGGTCGAGTGGCACTCCCGACGCCCGGACAGGGATGTCGCGGTCGTAGAGCCGGTCAACGAGCACCACCGTGCGCAGGGCCTCGACCTGGTCGGTCAGGGTGCGTACGTCGGTGAAGTAGGCAGAGTCGACACCATCGAGGAGTGCCGCGTATCGCGACGGGTGGACGCGCCCCAGGTGTCGTTGCAGGTCTCGCCAGTCATCGATGACGGAACCCTCGGCCTCCTCGGACAGGCGCCGTACCTCGTCGGTCGACAAGGGCTCCGGCGCTACCGGTGCGCCTCGGTGGCGGTAGTCCTCCCCCTCGATGCGCAGGACGTCGAAGTGCGCCGACAGCCCCTGGATCTCGCGCAGGAAATCCTCCGCGGCGAACCTCTCTTCTCCCAGTCGCTCCGGAAGGGTGTTGGACGTGGCAGCCAGTCGCACTCCGGCCTCGACGAGGCGTCCGAGGAGCGTTGACATGAGGACGGTGTCACCTGGATCGTCGAGCTCGAACTCGTCGATGCACACCAGGCGGTACGCCGACAGCCGATCCACGGCCTCCGCGAAACCGAGCGCCCCGACGAGGTTGGTGTACTCCACGAAGGTGCCGTAGGCCCGCGGCTCGGGGGCAACATGCCACAGGGCGGCCAGGAGATGGGTCTTGCCGACGCCGAACCCGCCGTCGAGGTAGACCCCGGCCCGCTGTTCGGGGGCGGCAGCCCGGCGCCAGCGTCGGGTTGGACGCTCTCCGAGACGGGCGGCGAAGGCCTCCAGGGCGGCCACCGCGGCAGCCTGGGTCGGCTGAGCCGGATCTGGCCGGTAGGTCGAGAACCGCACCTCCGCGAAGTGAGGGGGTGGCACCAGATCGGAGAGGAGTCGCTCCGAGGGCACCTGCGGATCGCGGTCCACGAGGTGTCCAGGCACCTGTCGGATGCTACGCGGCGCGCGGACATGCCACCATCGCCGCATGGCGAGCGACTGGGACCTGCCTATCAATCCACCCGTTCCTCCCATGCTCGCGGCTCCGTCAGCGAGCGAAGTGCCGGAGGACCCCCATCTGGCCTTCGAACCCAAATGGGATGGATTCCGCGCCCTTGTCTTCCGCGCGGGTGAGCGCGTGTGCATCCAAGGACGCGGTGGTGACGATCTGGCCTACGCATTCCCCGAGGCCGTCGCTGCGCTGCGCGACTGCCTGCCCGATCGGGTTGTGCTCGACGGCGAGCTCGTCGTCGTCCATGACGGCGTCCTCGACTTCACCGCACTCGGGTCCCGGCTGCGACCTCGCAGCGAGTCGCGTTCCATCCAAGCGCTCGCAGCCCAGCACCCGACGACCTTCGTCGCCTTCGACATCCTGGCGCTCGGCACGCGAGCGCTTCTCGACGAGACCTACCTCGCGAGGCGTGGGGCTCTCGTGGGACTGGGGATCGACGATCCGCGGGTGGGCATCACGCCGATGACACGGGACCACATCGAGGCTGTGCGGTGGTTCCACGAATTCGAGGGCGGGGGTCTCGACGGGCTCATCGCCAAGCCGGTCGACTCGACGTACCAGCCGGGCAAGCGCGCCATGCGCAAGATCAAGCACCGTCGAACCCTGGACGTCGTCGTCGCCGGCTGGCGCGCCCACGCCAAGGATCCGGAGCAGATCGCATCGCTCCTGCTCGGCCTGTACGACGAGCACGGCAGGCTCCATCACGTCGGAGCCGCATCCGGACTCTCCGGGGCCCGCCGGCGCGAGCTTACGGAGGACCTGCGCCCGCTCATGCTGCCGGACAGCGCCGAACACCCGTGGCGAGATGACGGAGATACCCGGGAGGTCGGCCAATCCGCCCCTGTCGGGCCGGTACGGCGCCCGGGCGGCATCAATCGTTGGAGTCGCGGACGTGAGCAGGCCTGGCACGCGCTGCGTCCGGACAGGGTCGCCGAGGTCACCTACGACCAGTTCGAGGGTGATCGCCTTCGACACGTCGCGTCGTGGCTTCGCTGGCGGCCGGATCGTGCTCCGTCATCGTGCACCTACGCCCAGATGCCGTCACCTGATCTGGTGGACATCGATGCGATCCTGCGGCCTGGCACCTGAAGTTTCCCTCGGGATTGTCAGGATCGTGTGAGGAAGTCCTGGGAAGGCCCTCGCAGACGGGCATCCGGGCCCCACGGCGTGTGAGTCTGGGTCCAGCGATGCGACCTGCGCATCCGGGGAGGAGCCACCATGGGCACCAAGCGCACGATTGCCGCGACCGCGGCGGTCCTACTCATCGGCACCGGAGCCGTCGCTGCCAGCGCCACGGCCGCTCAGGCGCGCCCGGGTCAGCATCCCGGCAAGGGGCCGGGTGTGGGTATCGGCCAGGGCATCGGCCAGGGCGTCAAGCAGGGCAAGGACCTGATCAAGGATCGCTGGCTCGAGCGACGCGTCGACCGGACTGTGACCGATGAGGCGAAGACGGCCCTGCGCAGCGCACTCGACTCGGCGAAGGCGACGATGCGCGACGCCATCGACGCTGCCGGAGATGATCGGGCAGCGCGCGAGGCCGCTCGCGCAGCATTCGTCGATGCCGTGGCGGCGGCGGTCCTGGCGTTCGACGCTGCGACCCTGCCGGCCGATCAACTCGGCGCCGTCACGGACTACCGCGTCGCCATGGCGGATGCGACGGAGACCCTTCGGGCCTCGGTCGCCGCTGCCCACGGAACCTTCAAGACCGCCACTGCTGAGGCGCAGGCAACCCTCAAGGAGGCGCTCGCGTCCGCGACATCACGCGATGAGCGTCGCGCGGCATGGGAGGCCTACCGGACGGCCATCGAACCTGCACGCGAGGCCCAGAAGACGACCGTGAAGGACGCGGGCGCGGCCTTCCGGACCGCGGTCGACTCCGCGAGGGATGCCCTCGAGGCTGCTCTCCCCTCTGCCTAAATCGCGCGCGTTCTTGCCCTCGGGACAGGGCATTGGTTGATGATCTCCCGTGCGTGGGACGATTCCCCCCACCATGCACGGGAGGTCATCCATGGAGTTCTACGGGCACATCATCGGCGGCGAGGAAGTCCCCTCCCTCGACGGCGCGACGATGCCGGACATCGACCCCTACACCCGTGAGCCGTGGGCGACGATCGCGTGCGGCGGCAAGGCCGACGCCGATCGCGCGATTGCGGCGGCGCGCGATGCCTTCGATCACGGCCCCTGGCCGCGCATGGGCTACGAGAAGCGCCAGCAGCTCATGCACCGCCTGGCGGATCTCATGGAAGAGCACACAGATGAGCTCGCGATGGCAGACACCCGGGACATGGGCAAGCCGATCACCCAGTCGCGACACGACGTCGCTCGGTCCATCCTCAACGTGCGTTTCTTCGCCGATCACGCACGCATGTCCACGGCGGAGACGCTCCCGATGGATAGCGGCCACCACGCCTACACACGGTGGGAGCCGGTGGGTGTCGTCGCCGCCATCTCACCGTGGAACTTCCCTCTCATGCTCGGCACCTGGAAGGTCATGCCCGCACTCGCGTGGGGCAACACCGTCGTGTGGAAGCCAGCGGAGGACACGCCCGTGTCAGCGACCATCGTCGGACGACTCGCCATCGAGGCTGGGTTCCCCCCTGGGGTGCTCAACATCGTCCACGGCTACGGCCCCGATTCCGCCGGGTCTGCCCTGACGGAGAGCCCTGAGGTGGATCGCATCACCTTCACGGGCGAATCCGGCACCGGCAAGGTCATCAGCGCCGTCGCCGCGCGCAATCTCACTCCGGTGAGCCTCGAGCTCGGCGGCAAGGGTGCCAACATCATCTTCGACGACGCCGACCTCGACAACGCCGTGCACTGGGCGGTCGAGGCGATCTTCCGCAACGCCGGACAGGTGTGCCTTGCGGGCAGCCGCCTCTACGTGCAGCGCGGCATCTACGAGGACTTCCTCGTCCGCTACAAGGCCGCGGCCGAGGCGCTGATCATGGGCGATCCAAAGGATCCAGCGACGCAGTTCTCTGCAGCCCTCGCGAGCCACGAGCACTTCAGCAAGGTCGAGGGCTATCTCGGCACCGAGGCGCTCGGCGGCGGACGCATCCTCACCGGCGGTGTCGGCGACGGGTGGAGCGTCAAGCCGACGATCATCACCGACGCGCCGAGCGACGCGCGCGTGGTCAAGGAAGAGATCTTCGGCCCGGTGACGGTGGCGACGCCGTTCGACACCGAGGAGGAGGCACTCGCCCTCGCCAATGACACGCGCTACGGCCTCAACGCCATGGTCTTCACCGAAAACCTCTCCCGGGCTCACCGCATGGCGGCGAAACTCAATGCCGGCACGGTGTGGATCAACTGCTTCTTCATCCGTGACCTTCGTCTGCCCTTCGGTGGCGTCGGCGACTCAGGCGTCGGTCGCGAGGGCGGCAACTTCAGTCGGGAGTTCATGACCGAGCCCAAGGCCGTCGTCATGCAAATCGACCCGGCGTAGGCCCTAGTCCCTGCGCGCTCGACTTGGCTGCACTCTCGGCGGCTCCCCCGGCATCTTGGGGTAGTCAGGCGGGAAGGGCATCTCGCCGAGTCCGCGCTCCTCGACGTCGACCCGCCACATCTCCAACAGGGGCGCGATGTCAAAGGGCTCGTCGCCCAGGGTCGCCCAGGCATTGCCCGACTGCTCCAAGTGCGCCGGCGCAGTGCGCAGCGTGAACGAAGCGGGATCGATCTGGGGAAGTGCATCCCACGTCAGCGGCATCGAGACAGGTGCGCCCGGGCGCGCGCGCACCGACCATGCCGACGCCATGGTGCGATCGCGCGCCATCTGGTTGTAGTCGACGAAGACGCGCTCGCCTCGCTCTTCCTTCCACCAGGCGGTGGTCACGAGCTCGGGATGGCGCCGCTCGAGTGCCCGACCCACAGCGATCGCGGCGTGACGCACATCGAGGAACTCCCATCGGGGCTCGATGGCGACGAAGACGTGGACTCCGCGTCCGCCGCTCGTCTTGACGTAGGGCACGGCCCCCACATCA
>JBEAQC010000095.1:0-4252 GCA_041164085.1 Actinomycetota bacterium | reverse complement strand
GTCGCTGCCGCGGGCGCTGACATCCTCATCGTCACCGACGACAACCCGCGTTCGGAGGACCCGGCCACCATCCGCGCCGCGATGCTCGCCGGCGCCAACTCCGTCGGCGGGGACATCCGCGAGATCGCCGACCGGCGCGAGGCGATCGTGGCCGCCGTGGCCCTCGCCGAGCCCGGCGACGTGCTGCTGCTGCTCGGCAAGGGACATGAGCAGGGCCAGGAGATCGCCGGCGTCGTCACCCACTTCGACGATCGCGAGGAACTGCGTTTGGCGATTCGGAGCCGCGCATGATCCCCATGACCCTCGCGGAGGTCGCCGGCGTGGTCGGCGGCCGGATCGCCGACGGCGAGCCCGACATCGTCGTGACCGTCGCGGCCAGCGATGACCGTGACTGCGTGCCCGGCACGCTCTTCGCCTGCATCGCGGGGGAGCGCGTCGACGGCCATGACTTCGTCGCGTCCGCCCGCGAGCGCGGGGCGGTCGCCTGCCTGACAACGCGCCCGGTCGGCTCCGCCGCGATCATCGTCGACGATGTCGTCGCGGCGCTCGGAGCTCTCGCGTCGTACGTCATCCAGCGCCTGCCCGGCACCCTCGCACTCGGCCTCACCGGGTCGAGCGGCAAGACGACGACCAAGGACCTGCTCGCCGCGATCCTGGCCCCGCACGGTGAGACCGTCGCCCCGCGCGGCTCCTTCAACTCCGAGGTCGGTCTGCCGCTCACGGTGCTGTCGTGCACCACGCGCACGAAGTACCTCGTGCTCGAGATGGGCATGCGCGGACGCGGCCACATCGCGTACCTGTGCAAGATCGCGCACCCGCGCATCGCGGGCGTCATCAACGTCGGCTCGGCCCACATCGAGCTGCTCGGCAGCCGCGAGGCCATCGCCGAGGCCAAGGCCGAGATCATCGACGACCTGCCCGCCGACGGCACCGCCATCCTGCACGCCGACAACCCGCTCGTCATGGACCAGGCGGGGCGCACAGCGGCGCCCATCATGACCTTCGGCGAAGCGGCCGATGCGGATGTGCGCGCCAGTGACATCACGCTCGACGCGCTCGCCCGGCCCCACTTCACCCTGCACTGGCGGGGCGAGGCGGTGCCGGTGCAGCTCACGCTCTCCGGTGAGCACCAGGTCGCCAACGCGCTCGCCGCGACAGCCTTCGCGCTCGCCGCCGGGATCGAGCTGGCCGACATCGTCCGGGTGCTCGAGTCCTACGAGTCGCCGAGCAAGTGGCGCATGGAGGTCACCGAGCGCCCCGACGGCATCACGATCGTCAACGACGCCTACAACGCCAACCCCGAGTCGATGCGCGCCGCGCTCAAGGCGCTCGTCGCGATGGGTCGCGGCGCCGATCAGCGACGCACCTGGGCCGTCATCGG
The DNA here is from genome assembly GCA_041164085.1 of Actinomycetota bacterium. Classification (GTDB taxonomy): domain Bacteria; phylum Actinomycetota; class Actinomycetes; order S36-B12; family S36-B12; genus Mxb001. The sequence continues at coordinate 2,871 of JBEAQC010000095.1, read as the reverse complement.
CGAGATGCGCGAACTCGGTGACATCTCCGTCGACGAGCACGACGCGATCGGCCGGCTCGCCGTACGCCTGGATGTGTCCAAGCTCGTCGCGGTGGGCGACGGTGCGCGGCCGGTGCACCTCGGTGCCGCGCACGAGGGATCGTGGGGCGAGGAGTCGGCGTGGGTGCCGGACGTCGATGCCGCCATCGCACTGCTGCGCGAGCAGGTGGAGCCCGGTGACATCGTGCTCGTCAAGGCATCGCGCTCGATCGGTCTCGAGGCCGTCGCCGCCGCACTGCTCGCGGACGGCGGTGATGTCGCATGAGGCTCGTCGTCCTGTCCGGCATCATCTCGGTGCTCACCGTCTTCATCGGCACACCGCTGCTGATCAAGCTGCTGCTCAAGCGCGGCTATTCCCAGGCCATCCGCGTCTCCAGCGAGGGCGAGCCCTACCCCGAGCACGAGGGCAAGCGCGGCACCCCCTCCATGGGTGGCGCGGCGATCCTCGCCGGCATCGTGCTCGGCTACGGGATCACGCACCTGGTCTGGTGGACACCGCCGTCGCCGTCCGCGCTGCTCGTGCTCTATCTCGGCCTCGGCCTCGGTGCCGTCGGTGTCGCCGACGACTACCTCAAGATCTTCCGCCGCCGCGCCACCGGCCTGCGCGCGCGCACCAAGCTCATCGGCCAGGCCATCGTCGCGCTCACCTTCGCGATCATGGCGCTGCAGTTCCCCAACGCCGTGGGGGAGACGCCCGCGACCACCGCGATCTCCTTCATCCGCGACACCCCGCTCGTGCTGCCCGCGGCGCTCTATGTGCTGTGGGTGTGGTTCCTCGTCACCGCGACCACCAATGGCGTCAACCTCACCGACGGGCTGGACGGTCTCGCCACCGGCGCCGCCACGATGACGTTCGCGGCGTACGTGCTCATCGGCGTGTGGCAGTTCGGCCAGTCGTGCTTCTTCACCGCCAGCGATGCCTGCTATCCGACCGCAAGTCCACTCGACCTTGCCGTCGTCGCGGCGGCCGCGGCAGGCGCGTGCTTCGCGTTCCTTTGGTACAACGCCGCACCCGCGCGGATCTTCATGGGTGACACCGGCTCCCTCGCGATCGGCGGCATCATCGCGGGCCTCGCGGTCACCAGCCGCACCGAACTGCTGCTGGCCCTGCTCGGCGGGCTCTTCGTCCTCATCTCGCTGTCGGTCATCGGCCAGGTGGCGTCGTACAAGTTCCTGCACCGGCGCATGCTGCTCATGGCGCCGCTGCACCACCACTTCGAGATGAAGGGGTGGCCGGAGATCAACATCGTCGTGCGCTTTTGGATCATCCAGGGCTTCGTCGTCGCCCTCGGCCTGATGATCTTCTACGCCGAGTGGGTGCGCGGTTGAGCCGCGACCTCTCGGGGCTGACCTCGTCGGCGGCTGACTGGAGCGGGCTGCGGGCCACGGTCGCCGGCATCGGGGTCGCCGGATTCGCCGCCGCCGATGCGCTGCTCGATCTCGGCGCCCAGGTCACGGTCATCGACTCCGGTGATGGCGACAAGCAGCGCGAGCGCGCGGCGATCCTGGAGATCCTCGGCGCCAACGTGCGCCTCGGCTCGATGGACTCGTGCAGTGACGACACCGACGTCTACGTCGTCTCGCCCGGTATCCCACCCCACGCGCAGATCATCCGCTCGGCGATCGAGCGAGGCATCCCGCTGTGGGGTGAACTCGAGGTCGCCTGGCGCATCCGCCCACCGGAGGGCGCGGCACCGTGGCTGTGCATCACCGGCACCAACGGCAAGACGACCAGCACGCTCATGCTCGATGCGATCCTGCGCGCCGGTGGGCTTGAGTCGACCGCCGCCGGCAACGTCGGTGCGTCACTCGTCGACGCGGTGCGCCGGCCCGAACTGCAGGTGATCGCCACCGAGGTGAGCGCGACGCAGATGCCCTTCGTCACCTCGATGTCGCCGTACTCCGCCGCGTGCCTCAACCTCGCGCCCGACCACGTCGACTTCTTCGGCTCCATGGAGGCCTACGCCCACAACAAGGCGCTGGTCTACCGGCACACGCAGGTCGCCGCCGTCTACAACGTCGACGACCCGGTGACCGAGCAGATGGTGGTCGACGCCGACGTGGTCGAAGGCTGCCGCGCGATCGGCTTCACCCTCGGCATCCCGGGCCTGTCGATGCTCGGCGTGGTCGATGACATCCTCGTCGACAGGGCCTTCGTCTCCGAGCGGGCGACCTCCGCGCAGGAGCTGTGCGAGGTCAGCGACGTCCCCAATGCCTCGCCCGCCAATGTGGCCAATGCGCTCGCGGCCGCGGCGCTGGCCCGATCCTTCGGCGTCAGCGCGGGTGCCGTGCGCGAGGGCCTGCGGTCGTTCACGCCCGCACCTCACCGCATCACGCTCGTGGGCGAGGTCGACGGTGTGCGCTACGTCGATGACTCCAAGGCGACCAACACGCACGCGGCGTCGACATCGCTGCGCGCCTACGACCCGGTCGTGTGGATCGCCGGGGGACAGGCCAAGGGACAGTCCTTCGACGAACTCGTGCAGCTGGTGGCGGGACGCCTGCGCGGCGTCGTCTTGCTCGGCGTCGACCGCGACGTGATCCGCGCGGCGCTGGAGGCCCATGCGCCCGGCGTACCCGTCGTCGAGGTGAGCGACTCCTCGGCCGAGGCGATGACCGAGGTGGTTGCCGCTGCGGCTTCGCTCGCGCAGGCGGGCGACACGGTGCTTCTGGCACCGGGCTGCGCGTCGTGGGACATGTTCCGCGACTACGGCCATCGCGGCGACGCCTTCGCCGATGCCGTCCGCGCCCGCGGCTAGGGCGCGGTGACCGGCACCGCGCGGAAGGCGCGCGTTTGGTCCGACATCACATCGATCGTCACTTTCCAGATCG
>JBEAQC010000094.1:0-9254 GCA_041164085.1 Actinomycetota bacterium | reverse complement strand
TCTGGGCGGGCGTCGCCGCGTCGGTCTTGGTGACGATCGCGAAGGTCGCGCGACCGCCACCGCGGCGTGCCTTGGCAAGCTCGGATGCGATGTAGGTGTCGCCGGGCCCGACCTTCTCGGTCGCCGGCAGGCACAGGGCTGCCACGTCGACGCTCGACCAGGCTTCGCGCACGAGGTCATTGAGGCGCTCACCGAGCAGTGTGCGCGGCTTGTGCAGTCCCGGGGTGTCAAGCACCACCAGTTGCGCATCGGGTCGGGTGAGGATGCCGCGTACGACGTGACGCGTGGTCTGGGGACGCTTGGAGGTGATGGCGACCTTGGTGCCGATTAGCGCGTTGGTCAGCGTCGACTTGCCAGCGTTGGGGCGCCCAACCAGGCAGGCCAGACCCGAACGATGCTCGCTCATGTCGTGCTCCTTCCCTCGGCGACGCCGAGGACGCCGAGGCCGACGATGACGAGGAGGCAACCGAGCACCCCGAGGCCCCCGAGCGCCTCACCGAGGACGAAGACGCCCAGGAGCGTGGCGAAGACAGGCTCGGCGAGGTTGAGCGTGGCGATGTGACCAGGCTGGAGGGAGCGCAAGCCGATGCCGAAGAGCACATACGCCAGCGTCGTCGTCGCGAGCCCGAGCCAGAGGATGAGGGCCATCGACGACCACGACATCCACCATGATCCCGACATGAGGAAGACCGGGATGAGTAGGACACCCGAGACCGCGAAGGATGCAGCCAGCACATGCGTCGGCTGCTCGCCCTCGCGCGCGAATCTCACACCGAAGACGGTGAAGAACGCATAGGACGCACCCGCCGCGAGACCGAAGGCAATGCCGAGCACATCCCGGCTGTCGCCCGCGCCCACCGTGAGCAATGACACCCCCGTGATGGCAAGCACGGTCGACGCGAGCCAGACGTAGCCGGGCGCACCCTCGCGCATGATCCAGCCGAGGATTCCGGCCATGAAGGGAGCGAGCGCCAGGCTGGCCAACGTCCCGACCGCAACGCCCGTGCGACTCATCGCGAGGAAGAAGAAGATCTGGTACGCCGCCACCGTGACGCCCATGGCCCAGATGATCGGCCGACGCCACAGGCGCAGCAGCGCCTGACGGCCCTCCGGCGTGCGCGAAGCCCAGGCCACCAGTCCCGCTGCACCGACGATCAGCCGCGCTGCGGCGGCACCCGCGGCAGGTGCATCGGGCTGGAGCAGGACGCGCGCGGTGCCCGAGGTGCCGAAGAGTGCCGCGGATCCGAGCACGGCCACGGAAGCGGTGCGACGCTCGGTCGGCGTCGCGACGGTGACGCTCATGCTCCGGCGGTCACGGTGGAGGCCACGACACCGTCGGGCAAAACCAGGTGCACGATGACGCCTGGGCCACCGAGGTCCGCCAGCGCCCGGCGACCCTCATCGTCGCTCGGCGCATCGGCCACCACCACGGCGGCCTCCGCACCCCGCGCGCCTGCCGCCACCGCCTGGGCGACCGCGAGCGCCAGGGCGCTGATCGAGAGCGACGCAAGGGCGACATCGGCGGCGGCATAGGTGCGACCGGTCTCATCACGCACCGCAGCCCCGCGGGCAGCACCGATGCGGGCACGGGCTCCGCGCGCGAGGGTGACGAGTTTGGCGTCCTCGTCGGAGAGGGCCTCAGGCGTCGACATCGACATGACCCTCCTCACCGGGCGCTGCGGCCTCCTCGGCGGGGGCGAGTCGCACCGCGAGGACGCTGCTGATGCGATTGCGACGGCCTATCCCCTGCTCGGCGGTGAGGCGCCAGCCCTCAAGGTCGATGGTGGCGCCCGGGATGGGCACGCGACCGAGTCGCTTGCCCATGAGGCCGAGCACGGTGTCGACGCCCTCGTCCTCGGACTCCACGTCGATATCGATCAGGTCGGCGAAGTCGTCGACGTGCATGCGCGAGCTGACCCGGACCGAGTCGTCGTCGAGCCGCGCAACCTCGGGTGCGGCGGTGTCGTACTCATCATCGATTTCGCCGACGATCTCCTCGAGCACGTCCTCGATCGTCACCAGGCCCGCGGTGCCGCCGTACTCATCGACGACGATGGCCATGTGGGTGCGGGCCGCCTGCATGTCCTTGAGCAACTCGTCAACCTGCTTGCTGTCCGGCACCATGAAGGCTGGCCGCATCAGGGACTCGACGTTCTCGGTCTGCTCCGCGTCACGGCGGTCGAACACGCGGCGTACGACGTCCTTGAGATAGACGATGCCTACGACGTCGTCGGAGTTTTCCCCGATGACGGGGATGCGCGAGAAACCCGAACGCAGACCGAGGGACAGCGCTTGCCGCAGAGTCTTATGTCGCTCGATGAAGATCATCTCCGTGCGGGGCACCATCACCTCGCGCACGAAGGTGTCACCGAGCTCGAAGACCGAATGGATCATCTGACGCTCGTCGTCCTCGATGAGGTCCTCGGCCTCGGCGATGTCGACGAGCTCGCGGAGCTCCGCCTGCGTAGCGAAGGGACCCTCGCGATAGCCACGGCCGGGGGTCAGTGCGTTGCCCAGGATGATGAGCAAGGTGGCAAGCGGGCCGAGGACACCGGCGAGCAGGCTCGCCACGCCCGCGGACCGACGGGCGATGCGATCGGCGTGCTGGCGACCCAGGGTGCGAGCCGCGACTCCGAGGACGACGTAATTGATGATCACCATGATCGCCACGACGACGAGCAGCGCGAGCCACACCGGCCACCCGCGGTCCTCCTGCAGGCCGGCGATGCCGACGTAGGAGACGAGCGCGATCGCGGTGACAGTCGCCACCGTCGACAGGAAGAGCAGGACGTTGACATAGCGTGGCCGATCGAGGACGACATCGAGCAGGCGGGCGCTGCCACGCAGTCCCTCGCGCTGCATCTCCTCGGCGCGGCCGCGCGAGACTCGACCGATCGCCGTCTCCGCCATGATGAGCAGTGCCGCGACGATGACGAGGACGACGGCGATGAGCACCAGCAGCAGGTCGGTGCTCATCGTGACGCCGCCAGCCAGCCCTGGAGCAACTCCGCCTGCAGCGCGAACATCCGCTCATGTTCCTCGGGCTCGGCATGGTCGTGCCCGAGCAGGTGCAGCACGCCGTGGGTCAGCAGGAGGGCGAGCTCGGTGTCCGCACCGTGGCCGGCCTCCTCGCCCTGCCGGGTCGCGACGCTCGGGCACAGCACGATGTCACCGAGCATGCCCTCGACGCGCGGACCCGCCGGGTCGCCGGCGGTGAGGTCATCCATGGGGAAGGAGAGCACATCCGTGGGACCGGGCTCATCCATCCACTCGATATGCAGCCGCTCCATCTCCTGCTCGTCGACGAGCACGATGGACAGGTCGACATCGGGATGCAGGTGTAGCCGATCGAGCAGGTACGCCGCCTGTCGCTCGAGCGAGGCGGTGTCGATCCCGTCGACGCCCGAGGAATCGTCGATGTCGATGGCCACGGTCTATGCCCTGCGAGGCCCGCGATGCGGGGCCGCGGGACGCAGGCCCACCGTGGCGTCGTAGCGGCCATATGCGTCGACGATCTCGCCGACCAGTCGATGGCGCACGACGTCGGCGGACGTGAGGGTGCAGAAGGCCACGTCGTCGATGCCCGTGAGGATCTCCTGCACCGCCATGAGCCCCGAGGTGGTGGCAGAAGGCAGGTCGACCTGGGTGACGTCGCCGGTCACGACCATGGTGGAGCCGAATCCCAGACGGGTGAGGAACATCTTCATCTGCTCCGCCGTGGTGTTCTGTGCCTCGTCGAGGATGATGAAGGCGTCGTTGAGGGTGCGTCCGCGCATGTAGGCGAGCGGAGCGATCTCGATGGTGCCCCCCGTGATGAGACGAGGGATGGAGTCGGGATCGAGCATGTCGTGCAGGGCGTCGTAGAGCGGCCGGAGGTAGGGATCGATCTTCTCCGAGAGCGTGCCGGGCAGGAAGCCCAGTCGCTCCCCTGCCTCGACCGCGGGACGCGTGAGGATGATGCGCGTGACCTTCTTCGCCTGGAGAGCCTGCACGGCCTTGGCGACGGCCAGGTAGGTCTTGCCGGTGCCGGCAGGGCCGATGCCGAAGGTCACGGTGTGGTGATCGATGGCCTCGACGTAGCGCTTCTGGTTGAGCGACTTGGCGCGGATGGTGCGCCCGCGCGAACTCAGGATGTTGGTGGACAGGACCTCCGCCGGCCGGGTGCCCGCGCGCAGCAGGGCAATGCTGCGCTCGACCGACTCGGTGGTGAGCCCTTGACCGGTGCGCAGCACCGCAAGCATTTCGGCGACGAGGATCTCGATCAGGCCGACGTCGTCGGCAGATCCCGACAGGCGCATCTCGTTTCCGCGGACGTGGATGTCGGCGTCGGGGAATTGGGCCTCCACGACGCGCAGCAACTCATCGCCCGGTCCGAGGAGGGCCACCATCGGCTGGGACGCCGGGATGGTGATTGTGGCCTGCGCAGGGGTGCTCATGTGGGCAGCATCCTAGCGTCAGCCCGGAGGCCAGCCGAGGGCTCGACCGCCCAGCACGTGGACATGGGCATGCCCGACCGACTGACCCCCCTCATGACCGGTGTTGGCCACCAGGCGGTGACCAGAGCCGTCAATGCTCTCCAGGCGTGCCACCTCCGACGCCAGGGCGAGAAGTTCGCCGGCCAGCGCCGGATCGGCGTCCGCGACCGAGGGCACGTCGTCGTAGTGCTCGGCGGGGATGACGAGGACATGCACCGGCGCCTTGGGCTCGATGTCACGGAACGCGATGGCGCGGTCGCTGCGCGCGATGATGTCGGCCGGGATGTCGCCGGCGACGATGCGACAGAAGAGGCAGTCGGTCACGTGATCATCCTGGCACGCGCACAGGTCTCATGCCGGCGCTCCCCACCGCGGCGTGCGCGATAGGACCACCGCGGCCCCGACGGGCCCGGCCGTGGACGTGCGCAACACCGAGGGACCCAGTCGCGTCGGACGAGCACCAGCGTCACGCAGGCGCGCGCGCTCCGCTTCGGAGAAGCCACCCTCGGGCCCGACCACGAGGACGATGGTGCCGTCGTGCGGCACGCTCACCCCCGCGAGCGGCTCGTCGGCCGACTCGTCCAGCGACAGCGCGAGATCAGCATCCGCCACGAGCGACTCCACATCGCCCGTGGAATACAGGTCGAGTACGTCGGGCACTCGGGAGCGCCTGGCCTGCTTGGCCGCGGCACGCGCGGTGGTGCGCCACTTGGCGACTCCGCGCTCGGCGCGCTCGCCGACCCAGCGGGTCACGCAGTGCTCGGCGGCCCACGGCACGATCACATCAACGCCCACTTCGGTCATCGCCGCCACGGCCTGCTCACCGCGATCGCCCTTCGCCAGGGCCTGCACGACCACGACCCTCGGCGACGGCGCGACCTCCGTCGTCACGTGATCGATGCGCACATCGACCCGATCGCGGGCGACCGCGGTCACCTCCCCGGCAAGGCGACGACCCTGTCCGTCGACGAGATCGACGGTCTCGCCCACCCGCACACGCGCGACCTGGGCAGCGTGCCGCGCCTCATCGCCGGTCAGCGCGATCATGCCGTCCCCGTCGGGGGCGTCGGAAGGATCGATGTAGTAGACGGCCGGAGCCACGGTCAGCGCCCGCTGAAGGCACCGCGCAGGCGCGAGAAGAATCCGCCGGCCTCGGGGTCGGCGGCCTGCTCCGTGGCGCGCAGGGTGATGCCTTCCTCCCCTCTCGCCTGGGCGAGTTGGCGCAGGAAACCCTCCTGCTCAGGATCAAGACGCGTCGGCGTACGCACATCGAGTTGGATGTGCAGGTCACCGCGACCCGAGCCCCGCAGATGGGGCACTCCGCGGCCTCGCAGTGACAGCACCGCACCGGGTTGCGTGCCTGCGCGCACATCCACGTGCTCGACGCCATCGAGCGTCTCGAGTTCGATCGCCGCGCCTAGGGCCGCCGCCGTCATCGGGACCTCCACGGTGCAGATGAGGTCATCACCGCGCCGCTCGAAGACCGGATGCGGGGCCTGCACGATCTCGACGTAGAGATCACCGGCATCGCCACCACCGGGCCCGACCTCGCCCTGCCCGGCAAGCTGGATGCGCGTGCCCGTGTCGACACCTGGGGGGATGCGTACGCCGATCGTCGTCCGAGTCCGCACCCGGCCGTCACCGGCGCACTCGACGCACGGATGCGGGATCGTCGTACCGAAGCCCTGGCACTGCGGGCAGGGGCGGGCTGTCATGACCTGACCGAGGAAGGAGCGCTGGACGTTCTGGATCTCGCCATTGCCCTTGCACATGGGGCAGGTCGCGAGCTGGGTATCCGGTGCCAGGCCCGCGCCGGCGCACGCCTCGCAGCGCACCGCGGTGTCGACCTGCACCTCGCGTGTCACACCGGTCATCGCCTCCGCGAGGTCGACCTCGAGCCGGATGAGCGCGTCCTGACCCTTGCGCATGCGCGGACGCGGTCCGCGTCGCTGGCCGCCGCCGAAGAAGGCGTCCATGATGTCGCCGAAGTCGAAGCTCGCCCCGAAGCCGGGGCCGCCAGCGCGCAGCGGATCGCCACCGAGGTCGTACATCTGTCGCTTCTCGGGATCGCTGAGCACCTCGTACGCCGCCGTGACCTCCTTGAAGCGCTCGAGGCTCGACGGATCGGGGTTGACGTCGGGATGCAGCTCGCGGGCGAGCTGGCGGTAGGCACGCTTGATCTCATCAGCGGATGCCTCGCGGGAGACGCCGAGCAGGGCGTAGTAGTCGGTGGCCACGTCGTCGAGTCTCGTCCTACTGCTCATCCAGGATGCGACTGAGGTACTGCGCGACTGCCGTGACGGACGCGATCGTGCCGGGATAGTCCATATGGGTGGGCCCGACGACGCCGACGCCGGCGACCACGGCATCGCCGCGTCCGTAGCCGGTCGCCACGAGGCTCGTGCCGTGGAGATCCTCGACCGGATTCTCGTGTCCGATGCGCACGGTCACGTCACCCGAGACTTCGCCGAGCAGGCGCAGGAGCACGACCTGCTCCTCAAGGGCCTCGAGGACGGGCTCGAGGCTGATCGCAAAGGCGTCGCGATAGCGCGCGAGATTAGCGGTGCCACCGAGCACGATGCGCTGCTCGACGGTGTCGGCCGTGGCATCGATGAGGCTGGCGACGAGAGCGGCGACCGCGGGGCGCGCGCTCTCGTCGAAGGACTCCACGAGTGGTGCGAGCCGGTCGGCGAGTTCGGCGCACTTCTCACCGATCACGGTGGAGATCAGTCGCGCGCGTAGCACGGCCACATCGTCTTCGGACATGGCAGCCGGCAAGTCGACGGTCCGCTGCTCGACGCGACCGGTGTCGGCGATGAGCACGAGCAGGAGGCGCGTCTCGCTCAGTCGGATGAGTTCGATGTGGAGCACGGCCGACTGCACCAACGAGGGGTATTGCACGAGGGCAACCTGCCGGGTGAGCTGGGCGAGCAGTCGCACACTGCGCGTCATCACGTCATCGAGATCGACGGCCCCGGCGAGGAAGTCCGAAATGGCACGACGCTCCGCCGATGACAGCGGCTTCACGCCCGAGAGCCGGTCGACGAAGGCGCGATAGCCGAGGTCGGTGGGGATGCGGCCGGCACTGGTGTGCGGCTGGGCGATGTAGCCCTCCTCCTCGAGCACGGCCATGTCGTTGCGCACGGTTGCTGAGGAGACCCCGAGGGAATGCCGCTCGACGAGCGACTTGCTGCCGACAGGCTCGCGCGTGGAGACGTAGTCCTCGACGATGGCTCGGAGCACAGCGAGGCGGCGGTCCTCGAGCATCGCCACCTCCCTGGTCCCTGGATCACTGTCGTGGCACGGTGCCTTGGCCCTGGGTCTTGGCGCTGGGTCTTGGCACTCACGCTGTCCGAGTGCCAATGCTACGCCCTCGGGCATCATGGAGCGCGCTGAAGAGGAGACCACGTGACCGAGCCCACTCCGCCGCCCGAGCACCCGCCGACCCCGTCCCAGCCGACCCCGTCCCAGCGGACCCCGCCCCTCATCGGCCCGCCGCCCACGGGCCCGGCATACCCCGGGCCTCCGCCGCCGGGATACCCGATCCCGGCCCCGGTCGCGGCTCCCCCGCCGGACTTCCCTCCCGGGTACGTCGATCCGCAGGCCACGTCGCGGCTGACCGCGGGCCTGCTCGGCATCTTCCTCGGCGCGTTCGGCGTTCACCGCTTCTATCTCGGCTACACGAGCATCGGCGTGCTGCAGATCCTCGTGACGATTGCGACGTTCGGCATCGGCGGACTGTGGGGCTTCATCGAAGGCATTCTCATCCTGAGCGGCAGCGCCATCAAGACCGATGCCGACGGACGACCCCTGCGGCCGTAGGGCTCACGGCGTCAGGCTCCGCACGACTCCGTCGGCGAGCAGGCGTCCCTGCCGGGTGAGCGAGATGCGGTCCGCGTGGATCTCGACCAGACCGTCGTCGAGCAACTCGGCGACGGGCGCCTCCGGCAGCGCGGAGATCGCCAGTCCTTCGCGCAGTCGCATACCGAGCAGGACCCGCTCCAGGCGGCGCCCCGCCTCATCGACGACCTCCTCCCCCTCAATCGGGGCGACCCGGTCCGCGACGGCGCGCGCATAGGACGCGGGATGCTTGAGATTCCACCAGCGCCGGCCATCGAGGTGACCGTGCGCACCCGGCCCGGCGCCCCACCAGTCGGCATCGCGCCAATAGCCGAGGTTGTGGCGGCATTCCGAGCCGGGGCGCGCCCAGTTCGACACCTCGTACCACTGCAGGCCCGCGGCAGCAGTCATCTCGTCGATCATCGCGTAGCGCTCGGCAGCGATGTCGTCGTCCACGCGAGGCGTCTCACCGCGGCGCACCCGCGCGGCCAGGCGGGTGCCGTCCTCGACGATGAGGGAGTACGCCGACAGATGATCGACGCCAGCCTCGAGCACCGCGCTCACCGACGCAGCCAGATCAGCATCGGTCTCGCCCGGCGTCGCGTAGATCAGGTCTGCACTCACCTGGGCGAAGCCTGCTCGCCTCGCCTCCGCGATCGCCTCGAGCGCCCGCCCGGGCGTGTGGGTGCGCTCGAGCGTGGCAAGTACGTGCGGCGCGAGGCTCTGCACTCCGAAGGAGATGCGGTTGACACCGCCGTCGAGGAGCGCCTCCAGCAAGGCCGGCGTCACCGAGTCGGGATTCGCCTCCGTCGTGACCTCCGCCCCTGGAGTGAGACCGAACTCCTCATCGATCGCACCGAGGATCCGGATGAGGTCGGTGCCGAGCAGGGTCGGAGTGCCGCCGCCGAAGAACACCGTCTCGACCGGGGAGGCCTCCGG
>JBEAQC010000093.1:0-3380 GCA_041164085.1 Actinomycetota bacterium | reverse complement strand
CGCCGGCACGGCGCCGCTGCCGCACGCAGCGAGGAAGAGTGCAGCCCCCGTCGCGGCACCGACCGCGAGAAATCTGGACCTGGATCTAGGCATCGTCGCAACTCCCTTATCTGGACGGAATCGGGCTCGTCTGCCCTCGTCGTGTCGGCACCGTCTCAGAATCGCGAGACCACCGTGCGGGCGTCGACCGAAGAGTGGCACTAGCACCACGGACGCCCCTGCCGCACGACGATTACGTCAGGGAGGCCCACCCTGCCGTCGTGACCAGGACTGCGATGCCGCCAACAAGGCCGACGACGCTCAGCGCGATGAAGCCGAACTGGATCGAGCGCCGCTGCACAATGGTCGTCAAACCTGCGACGAAGAGAACCACGGCGAAGAAGACATTGGCGAGATCGAAGCGATCGCTCACCGCATCAGCCTCCTCGGCTGCCACCCGGAGCCCTTCGCCCTCCTCGATCAGTGCATCCCCCTCTGAGACCAGCACCTGACTCGGCAGGTCAAGGAAGTAGGGGTTCGCGGCATCGAACGGAGTAGGCGGCGAGGAGGCCTCCGGCTCGTTTTGCCACCAGTCGAGGGCGGCGTACAGCTCATCACTCATGACCTGCTCGAGGTAGTCGGCGGCGTCGATATTGCCCGCCGAGACGGCGATGGCCCATTCGAGGAAGAGGCTGACCTCGAGTGACTCCTGTTGATCGGCGCGGCCATAGGTGTCGTTGGCCAGGGCGATGGTCGCCTGCTGCTCGGAATAGTTCTTCAGGACCAGGTCGCTCGTCAAGGACTCGCGATAGGCCGACCACGCAGTGAGGACGGCCGCGATACCGAGGAGAACGGCGGCCACGAGCGCCAGGGCCCCCTGCGAGACTCCCGCGCCGTCCCGCTCGGGGGCTGCCTGTGTCTGATCCGTGGCCATGGGTGCCTCCATCCCTCACGTCGGTCGCTCCGACGTGACCTCACCCAAGCGGGATCGGGCGCGCGACCGGGCGGCACGTCGTCAAGCGGGGTGCTAGGACCATGCTTGGGAGCGGTCGTCGTCGCGACTGACCCACGCATCAAGCACGCAACCACCTGCCGGTGCCGCCTCCAGGCTCCAGCGACCAGCACACGCCTCGTCGATGTACGCCGAACCGAGTCCGGCCGACCACTGTCCGGGCCCATGCCCGTCATCCACGACGCGAATGCGGATGAACTCCCCAGCCCCCTCCGTCACCGCCTCAACCTGCACCGACACCGAGTCCGCCTCGCCGTGGCGTACGGCGTTGCACAGGCCCTCCTCGACGATGTCCCCTACGCGCACCGCCACACGGCCGTGGTCGCCGCGCAGACTGGGGTCGACGTATGCGGTGATGCCCGCAAGTCCCTGCCACAGCGCAACCTTGTCGCGAACAACCTCGTCGAGGTCGGTCGCGACCAGCTGAGGTGCCGGCACGGACCAGGCCTCCGTGAGAATCTGACGGGCCTGTGCGATGGCCGCCGCGTGCGCCTGGACGTCCTGGTCTTGCGCCGCGCGATCCAGTGCCACGACGCACGCGGTCAGCCGAGACTGCAGCGACCCGTGGAGTGCTCGTGCCGCATCCCTGGTGATGGCGCGCAGGATCTCACCCTGAGCCAGCACTTCGATACGGGCCGAGTCCAGGTCGTCCGCATACATCTGGAGCAACTCGGCCTCAGCCGTGCGCCCGTGCCCGAATCCTGACGTCAGCCACACGATGCATCCGCTCACCAGCACCGTCACTGCAATTTCGACCACAGCAGCGACGCCAGCAGACGGCTGCGCCCGCACGATCCACCACACGGTCGGTATCTGAAGCACGCCGAACGTCGCTACGAAGATAACCGCGTGATGCTGTCGCCACCGTCGCATCAGTACGTTGCCGGTGCCGAGAATGCCGAAGATCAGCGCCACCCCTGCCGCCGTCGCGACGATCGCCGGCGTGGGATCTGCTCCCGTCCACGCTTCAGCCATGCTGGAAACGACGAAGATGAGCGCCACGGCCGTGGGGCGGAACGGTTGATGCCGTGCGACACCGCGGATGAACGCGAGTGGGCCACGCCGGCCACGCGTGTCGCGCGCGCGACGATCCAGCGCCTGGCTGAAGGGGCGCACAGACGCCTCGGTCAACTCGGTCAGCACCTGAGCTGCCGAACCAGCGACGTGGTCCTCAGCGAATCGTGCCTCGAACTCCAGCCGCTCGGCTGTCCGCTCGAATTTGGGGCGCAGTGAGCCCTCCAATTCAGCGTTGAACTGCCGCCGCAGGTCCTCAATCAACGCCGCTTGGCTCTCGCTGGTCATGACGACGACGGCTGCCTGCTCGACCATCGCCCGCTGCGTCTGGCTGATGCGGTCGCGCCCATCGCGCATGGAGCCCACGAGCAAGGCGGTCCAGGCTGCCATGACAGCCATGGAGACGATCGGAACCACGGCTGGTGCCCTGCCCTCAAATCCCACCCGTGGCAGCAGGGCGACGAGGAGCATTCCGACGACTGCTCCGCCGAGCGCGTAGACAATCACGAAGACCGCGACGTCGGTGCGTCCTCGCCGTCGAGCGATCGCCGCCTCGCCCCACACCCACGCCGCCGCAACGAGGCCGACGACACAGCTCACCGCAAGGAGTCCTAGCAGGGTGGCCACCGTCAGCGGATCTGGTCGCGGCATTGCCTCGGGGGAAATCAGTAGGGGAATCGTGAAGGCCACCGCGGCTGCGCCGACCACAACAGGTATGAGGATCCGTCGTGTCGCCGCCGGGGACACGTCGCGCTGATCCATGCGCGTGCGCTGGACCGGTGCTGTGTTCACGGTCGCGAAGTCCCGGGCCCGACGATGAAGGCGAAATAGGCCTGGGTGATGAGCACTCTCGCGTTGCGCTCGGGTGTCGCTGCAAGGCCGAGTTGCCTGAGTAGACGGGCGATCGCCTTGGCCACCGATGCTTCCTCCAGCGAGCGCTGTCGACCGATTTCCGCATTGGTGTAGCCACATGCGATCAGCCTCATGATCTCGAGTTGGCCGTCCCGAAGGCGTGGCATCCCCAAAGCGCTGGGGTCGGCTGTGCTCGGTGGCTCACGCGTGACCGCCATCGCCACGGCGGACTCCAGCGTGGCCGTGTCGGTGAGCGAGCGCTTGACCATGAAGACGGCCCCTACAGGCAGGGGGCGGAAATCACCGATAAGGCGAGTGTCGACGTAGGTGGACAGCATGAGAATGCCGGCTCGGGGCAGAGCCTTGCGAACTGCATAGGCGAGATCTACTCCTGTCGGGCCGGCACCGAGATCGAGATCGATGACCGCCAGATCCGGCTGGGTCACCTTGAGGACAGCCATGCCCTCGGCCGCCGTCGCCACGTCTGCGACCACCTCATGCCCGAGTTCTCGAAACTGGGTGC
>JBEAQC010000092.1:0-3022 GCA_041164085.1 Actinomycetota bacterium | reverse complement strand
GATTCCCAGACCTCCCCACCACAGGGTCGCCCACGCGTAGCGCTGCTCGAATGCCGTGACATCCACCAGCGGGGTTGCGGTGCGATCGGTCCACATGGCGCCATCCCACGCCCTGACCCGGCTGGGGTCGACGGGGTCGGCGTACCAGCCAGCGGATCCATCCCCCTCGGGCCGGGGCTCTCGCGCGCCGACCACGTCGTCATTCACGATCGTGCGTCGTAATCGTGGAATGCCCAAAGGTCATATGAGTCGAGGTCAATTCGGGGCCACTCCGCGACTTCGAGTGCACAGGCGATCTGTGCGCGATGCTCAGTCGCGTGCATGCTGGCCTGGGTCAGCACAGTCGAACGAAAGGCCTGACGCGGGCCGTCCTCGTCCTCAAAGGTGATGCGCTCATCGGGCAATTCGGCCTGGGCGAGCAACAGAGCATCTAGGTGCGCCAATCGAACGGCGAGAGCACCGAGGTCGACGGCACTGCGTGGCACCTGCAGATCCGTCCACTGCTCCCCCGTGAGCACGTAGGCGTACCACTCGGCGCCACTCACGATGTGCACCGCGAGATCAGCCACCGTTGCGGCGTCAGGCGCGTAGCGCGCCTGAAGGGCCTCGGACGGCAGCGCCGCTAGTTCCTTGAAAAGGCGGGCATCCGCCCAAGCAAGGTGACGCAATGCGCGGTCAATCCCGATCACGGCTACATGCTGTCACCGAAGGCCACGACGTAGTCGGCGCCCCCGCCTCATGCCTGGCGGAGGGCGCCGTCGCGCCAAACCAGGGTGCGATCCACCACATCCTGAGCGAGGCTGACCACGGACCTGCTACTCGCGCGTGCTTCCGCCTCCAAGATGCCAAAGGCCTGAGAAATGGACACGTGCGCCTTGACGGCGAGGATGCCCTTGGCCTGCTCGATAGTCGCCCTGGATTGCAGCGCAGACTCGAGTTGCTCGGCAAGCAGGCCGGTCTCACGAGCCAAACGTTGCTGAACCAGGCCGACAGCCGCGACATCCGCGAGAGCCTGAGCGGCGTCCAGGTCCGCCTGGCTCACCGACCGAGGCTGCGCCCAGAAGACATTGAGTGCACCGACGACATGGACCCTCTGACGCAAAGGAACGGCAAGCGCGGATACGAAGCCGAGGATCCGCGCCTCCTCGACGAATCCTGGCCACCGATCGACCGACCAGATATCCGGTGCGACCACGACGTCACCGGACCTCCAGCACTCAAAGCAGGGGCCCTCCTGACGCTGCAACTCGAAGATCTCCAGCAGTCGAGTGTCCTCGTCCGACGCCGACAGGACTTGCAGAGTGCCCAGACTGTCTTCGAGCATGACGCCTGCAGCCTCGGCACTCAGTAGTTGGGTGGTCGACACGGCGAGTTGATGTGCAAGGTCGAGGAACTCGAAGTCAGAGGTCAACGTCCGGACAGCCACGGCCATGATCCGGGCGAACTCCGCGTCGCGGGCGCCCGACTGCTTAACCTCGTCCATAGCCCACGCCTTCCCGTCGACACAGCTCCGTCATCACGCCCACTCCTCACCATTGAATCCGACCTCTCCCGCGATGATCCGCGAGGCGAGCTCGTAGAGCGCCACGCCATCGACGAAGGCCCTGGCTCTCATGCGAGCCAGAGCATCCTCGATCGAGCAGTCGAATCCACCCGCGACCATTCCTGTCGCCTGGTGCACTCGAAGTCGGTCCGAATCGCGGTCGTAGAGAAGTGCTTCCAACTGCGAGTCCGGGAGCCCGGCCTGAATGTAGACAATCGCGTAAGTGGCAAGGTCCGCAAGTGCAAGACAGTCAAGGTACTGCCGATCGTCGAGTTCGATGGGCTCAGCCCTCAGGAAGTTCATGGCCCCTAGCCGGGCGCGCCCGATGCGCAGCGGGAAGCAGAAGACGGCTGCCACACCCAACTCATGTGCCATGAGCGAATACTGAGGCCAGCGCTGGAACTCGATGGCGCCCCAGTTGGAGGCCTCCACATGCTCGCTCGTGCTAATGACGTGGAAGCTAGGCCCCTCTCCCAACGCAAACTCGGCCGCCGCGACCTCCTGAGCCCACGGACTCGACGAAGCGAGGGGGCCCTCCGGTGCGCCGCCGCTCTGCAGTCCGATCACGGCACCATCGCAAGGCACCTCCTCCACAGCCAAGGTGCACAGGCGCTGCAGCAGGGAGTCCGGGGGTGCACTCTCCAGTTTCGCGACGAACAACGCTCGACGACTCGCCCCGTCAGTCATCTGCCAACGCCGCCTCGCGACGTGCCGACACCGCGGGAACAACGGTCCGCCCCTCGCGTTGAATCCACCGACCCGATGCCGCAGCGATCCCGGTCATAGCAATCCCGACTCGCGTGCCGCGATAACTGCATCCTCGCGCGAGTGCACGCCAAAGTGTCGATAGATGGCCATGGACTCCAGGCGGACCGTCGACTCGCTGAATGCGATCTGGCGAGCAATCTGCCGATTGGTGCGTCCTAGCGACATGGCGTGCACGATCTCGGACTGGCGGGGTGTGAGTTCATCAAAGGTCGGTGACGACAGCCCGTCGCGACAACTCTCGACAATCGTCGCGGGCACGCTTGACCACAGTCGCTGCGCGAGCGTCAGACGGGCAATGCACTGCAGCGTAGTGTCCATATCATCCGATGCGAGCCACACGGCGATGACAGCTTTGAGGTCATCTGCCTGAGCCAGAGGTACGCATGCGATCGCGTCGCCTCCCGAGGGCGATGCCCACGCCTCGGCCCGCGTCACACCATCCAGCAGACCACCGGCGGCAGCGTTGGCATTCCACACACGGGACACCGCCCACGCGAGCAACCCGGCATCGGAGGATCCGCAACCATGGTGCAGGCCCCCGTCTGCTCCGACGAGCACGACCTCGGATGCCCTCAAGGTGGCACTCGTGAGGACGACTTCGAAGAGGTGGCCAGCGAACTCGCAAATGGTTGACGAGGTTGAGGCCGCCACGGCCACGTCGACAAGCTCCCCGAGATCCCACGTGACCTCAGGCGCTCGCCAGGACTCGGA
>JBEAQC010000091.1:0-35950 GCA_041164085.1 Actinomycetota bacterium | reverse complement strand
CCCCGGAATTGAACAGGGCCGACTTCTTGGCGTGATCGCCGGGTGTGAGTCGATTGAGCGCCTCGCACACCTCGACGTAGCCGGCGTACGGCGTCACCATGAAGCAGGTATGGGTGAACTCCGCCACCTGCCGCTGCACGCGCTCGACGACGAGCGGGTGTGCATTGCCCACCGTGGTGACCGCGATACCCGAGCCGAGATCGATGAGGGAGTTGCCGTCGACATCGACGATGACGCCGCCGCCGGCGCGCTCGGCGAAGACGGGCATCATCCCGCCGACGCCGGCCGAGATGGCCGCACCGCGACGCTCCATGAGTGCTCGTGAGCGAGGTCCGGGCATCTCGGTGACGAGGCGGCGCACCTGGGGGAGCTCGGTGACAGTGGGGAGCAGGGTGTCGGTCATAGGCACGAGCGTAGGACAATCAGGGCGTGGCCGAGCGTCGAGATGTGATCATCCTCGGTTCCACGGGGTCCATCGGCCGCCAGGCCCTCGACGTGATCGCCCGCAATCCGGACCTTTTCCGCGTGGTGGGCCTCTCGGCGGGGGGTAGCCAGCCTGACCTGCTCGCCGAGCAGGCGCGGGTGCACGGGGTCGCCGATGTGGCGATCGGGGAGGTCGAGTCGGCCGAGATGGCCGGACGCCCCGCGGACGTCGTGCTCAATGCCCTCTCCGGCGCTGCCGGTCTGCTTCCGACGCTGCGAACACTCGAGGCCGGCACGCCGCTGGCCTTGGCCAACAAGGAATCGCTCATCATCGGCGGACCGCTGGTGAAGGCGCTCGCGAAGCCCGGGCAGATTCGACCGGTCGACTCCGAGCATTCGGCGCTCGCGCAATGCCTGATGTCGGGCACCCACGACGAGGTGTCGCGCCTGATCCTCACCGCGAGCGGTGGTCCCTTCCGAGACTGGACTCGTGATCGTCTGGACGGCGTGACGGTCGACGAAGCGCTGGCGCATCCGACGTGGAGCATGGGGCCGCTCGTCACAATCAACTCCTCGACGCTGGTCAACAAGGGGCTCGAGGTGATCGAGGCGCACCTGCTGTTCGACATTCCCTTCGAGCGGATCGATGTGGTCATCCATCCGCAGTCCGTCGTCCATTCGATGGTCGAATTCGTCGATGGCTCGACGATCGCCCAGGCGAGCCCTCCTGACATGCGCCTGCCCATCGCCTGGGCGCTGGGCTACCCCGAGCGGGTCGCTGGCGCCGCCCCGGCATGCGAGTGGTCCGCCGCCACCACGTGGGAGTTCATCCCCGTCGACCATGAGGCCTTCCCGGCCCTGAGGGTGGCCCGGGAGGCCGGTGAGGCGGGGGGCACGGCACCTGCGGTCTTCAACGCGGCCGATGAGGCATGTGTCGCGGGGTTCCTGGAGGGACGACTGCCCTATCTGGGCATTGTCGACATCATCGCCGAGGTGCTTCGACGGCACCTGGGGCGCGACAATCGGACGAGCGGGAACTCCCTCACCCTGCAAGACGTCCTTGCAGCAGACGCCTGGGCGCGAGCCGAGGCGGGGGAGCTCATCGAAGGGTGGCGCGGCTGATGTGGGAGATCGTGGGCATCATCGCGTTCTTCCTGCTCATCCTGGCCTCGATCGCCCTGCATGAGGTCGGTCACCTGGTGCCGGCCAAGAAGTTCGGCGTCAAGGTCACCGAGTACATGGTCGGCTTCGGTCCGACGATCTGGTCTGCGAAACGCGGTGAGACGTCGTACGGCATCAAGGGAATCCCGGTCGGCGGCTATATCCGCATGATCGGCATGCTTCCCCCGCCCAAGGATGCTCCTGAGGGCACGGCGCGCACGATGTCGACCGGTCGCCTCGCCCTGCTCGTCGAGGATGCGCGACGCCAGTCGCTCGAGGAAATCGCGCCGGGAGACGAAGGCCGCGTCTTCTACAAGCTTCCGGTGCACAAGCGGGTCATCATCATGCTCGGCGGACCCTTCATGAACCTCGTCCTCGCGTTCTTCCTCTTCGCCGCCGTGCTGGTCGGCATCGGTGTTCCGCAGCCGAGCCTGACCGTCTCCGCGGTGGTGCCCTGCGTCCCCACCGTTGACGCCCCTGCCGGCCAGCCCGATGCGTCCGGTGCGTGCGAGACAGGTGCCTCTCCTGCCGCTCTCGCGGGACTGCAGTCCGGGGATGTCATCACCTCCTACAACGGAGTGCCAGCAGGCTCCTGGGATGCGTTGACGGACCGCATCCGGGCTCAGGGTGAAGCGCCCGGAGTCCTTACGGTGCAGCGAGCAGACGGTACGACCGTCGAGTTGCCGGTCACCACTGTCGAGGTCACGCGGCCGGTCTACGACGAAGCGGGCGCACCCACCGGGGAGACCGAGACGACCGGATTCCTCGGCGTACGCCCGGAGATCGAGTATGTCCCGCAGCCGTGGTCGTCAGTGCCCGCGCAGATGTGGGATCTCACGGCCCGATCCGCAGTAGCGCTCGTGTCGATGCCCGTGCGCGTCTACGAACTCGTGAGCGAGACGCTGATCGGTGGCGGAGAGCGCCAGATCGATAGCCCCGTGAGCGTCGTCGGCGTCAGCCGACTCGGTGGCGAGGTGGTGGCCTCGGAGGAGCCTGTGGAGGCCAAACTCGCCCTCTTCCTCGGCCTTGCCGCCTCGCTCAATCTCTTCCTCTTCCTGTTCAACCTGCTGCCGATCCTGCCTCTGGACGGCGGGCATGTGGCCGGGGCGCTCTACGAGGGTTCACGGCGCCAGTGGGCACGTGTGCGCCGCAAACCCGATCCTGGGCCTGTCGACGTGGCCCGGCTGATGCCCGTGGCCTACGTCGTCGCGATCGCGCTCGTGGTCGTCGGCGGAGTCGTCATCTTCGCGGATCTCGTCAAGCCCCTGACCCTGGGCTAGACAGCGGCCGGCCCACACCTGCGGCCCGGGCCAGACCTGCGGGACACACTCGACCCGGCGGGGCGGCAGATCCGCCTTGGTCGGGCCATCCCGGTGAGCGATCGCTTCGGCCCTGCCCACGTCTCGATAACGGGGAATGGTCCCGACATGTCCTTCGGTGCTCCTTCGGGGATACTGGTCCGGTGAGCATCGATCTGGGACTTCCTGCTGCGCCGCCGCCGACACTGGCGCCGCGACGCGTCACTCGCCAGGTCCTCCTGCGCCACCCGACGCACCCTGTCGCCGTAGGCGGCGATGCGCCCGTCAGCGTGCAGTCCATGACAACGACTCTCACCGCCGACGTCAACTCCACGCTGCAGCAGATTGCCGAACTCACCGCAGCCGGATGTCAGATCGTCCGCGTCGCTGTCCCCAGTCAAGACGATGCCGAGGCCCTTCCGCAGATCGCCAAGAAGTCCGGCATCCCGGTGGTCGCCGACATCCATTTCCAGCCGAAGTACGTCTTCGCCGCCCTCGAGGCCGGTTGCGCCGGCGTCCGCGTCAACCCCGGCAACATCAAGCAGTTCGACGACAAGGTCAAGGAAATCGCTCGGGCCGCCAACGACACGGGCACCCCGATCCGGATCGGCGTCAACGCCGGCTCCCTCGACAAGAGGCTCATGGAGAAGTACGGCAAGGCCACGCCCGAGGCGCTCGTGGAGTCGGCGCTGTGGGAAGCCTCGCTCTTCGAGGAACACGGATTCGGCGACATCGCCATCTCGGTCAAGCACCACGACCCGGTGGTCATGGTGCAGGCCTACCGCCTGCTCGCATCGCAGTGCGACTATCCGCTCCACCTCGGCGTCACCGAGGCCGGTCCGGCCTTCCAAGGCACGATCAAGTCCGCGGTCGCGTTCGGCGCCCTGCTCTCCCAGGGGATCGGCGACACGATCCGCGTCTCCCTTTCCGCCCCGCCGGTCGAGGAAGTCAAGGTCGGCATCGGCATCCTCGAGTCCCTCAACCTGCGCCAGCGCGGTCTGGAAATCGTGTCCTGCCCGTCCTGCGGACGCGCCCAGGTCGACGTCTACACGCTCGCCGAGCAGGTCACCGCCGGGCTCGAGGGCCTTGAGGTGCCGTTGCGCGTGGCGGTCATGGGGTGCGTCGTCAACGGCCCGGGCGAGGCGCGGGAGGCCGATCTCGGTGTCGCCTCGGGCAACGGCAAGGGGCAGATCTTCGTGCGTGGA
Source organism: Actinomycetota bacterium (assembly GCA_041164085.1). GTDB lineage: Bacteria > Actinomycetota > Actinomycetes > S36-B12 > S36-B12 > Mxb001. The sequence continues at coordinate 31,863 of JBEAQC010000091.1, read as the reverse complement.
GAGGTCATCAAGACGGTGCCCGAGCACCAGATCGTCGAGACACTCATCGAAGAAGCGATGAAGTTGGCCGAGGAGATGGGCGATGACAGCGCCGGCGATCCCGTCGTCTCGGTCGGCTGAGCACGACGGTCTCGTCCGACCGCTCGCCTTCGACGACCTGTCGGACCTCCATCGCATCCTCGACGCCGACCCGGTAGCGCATTGCTTCGTCGCCGCGCGCCTCGCGGAGGTCGCGGACAGTCGCCACCGTCTCGCGGCCGACTTCTGGGTCGTGGAGAGGCAGGGACGGCTGGTCTCCGCGCTGCACGTCGGCGCCAACGTCGTGCCCATCGCCACCGATGACGGGGCCCGCCGGGTGCTGGCTGAGAGGCTTCGCCGCACGGGGCGCCGCGGATCGTCGCTCGTCGGTCCTGCGGACGAGGTGCTGGACCTCTGGGACCGCCTGGGCGGAGCGTGGGGATCGGCCCGCGAGGTGCGCCCTCGTCAGCCGGTCCTCGTCATCGACACCGCGCCGGTCGTCATCCCGGACCATCGCGTTCGCCCTGTGCGCATGCAAGAACTCGATCTTCTCGTCCCCGCGTGCATCGCGATGTTCACTGAGGAAGTCGGCATCTCGCCGGTCAGCGGGGGAGCGGGGGCGGCGTACCGCGCACGCATCTCGGATCTGGTCCGCGAGGGCCGTGCCCTCGCGCGCATCGATGACGGACGCGTGGTCTTCAAGGCTGAGATCGGCGCGGCCTCGACCCGCGCCTGCCAGATCCAGGGAGTGTGGGTGGCTCCTGAGCATCGCGGCACAGGTCTGAGCGAGCCGGGCATGGCTGCGGTGGTGGAGATGGCCCGCCGGGAGGTCGCGCCGCTCGTCAGCCTCTACGTCAACGACTTCAACCATCGGGCCCGCCGCTGCTACGACGCGGTCGGCTTCCGCGGCGCGGGGGAGTTCGCGACGGTCCTCCTCTGATCGCGCGCGTGCACGTGTGCCGCCGCTGAGCGACGCTAACAGCGCGCTCAACGTCGCGACGTGGTACCCGTGCAAGGAGCCGGCCGCGCAGGAGTCCGATGGGTTCCCGGCTAGGGTGACCCCGTGCTGCGGATGTCGAACCTGTTCGTGCGGACCCTTCGCGATGATCCGGCCGACGCGGAGGTGCCGAGCCACCGCCTGCTCGTGCGCGCCGGCTACGTCCGGCGCATCGCGCCGGGGATCTTCTCGTGGCTGCCCCTCGGCTACCTCGTCTATCGCAACATCGAGTCGATCGTGCGCGAGGAGATGGACGCCGCAGGCTTCCAAGAGGTCCATTTCCCCGCGTTGCTTCCCAAGGAGCCCTACGAGCGCACCCACCGGTGGGAAGAGTACGGCGACAACCTCTTCCGGCTGCAGGATCGCAAGGGGGGTGACTACCTCCTCGGTCCAACTCACGAGGAGATGTTCACCCTCATGGTCAAGGGCGAATACTCGTCCTACAAGGACCTTCCGCTCGTGATCTACCAGATCCAGACGAAGTATCGCGACGAAGCGCGACCGCGCGCAGGCATCCTGCGTGGTCGTGAGTTCGTCATGAAGGACTCCTATTCCTTCGACGTCGATGACGCCGGGCTGGAGCGCTCCTACCTGCGCCATCGGGACGCCTACATCAGTTGCTTCGACAGGCTCGGCCTGGACTTCGTCATCGTCTCGGCGCAGTCGGGCGCGATGGGGGGCTCGCAGAGCGAGGAGTTCCTCGCTCCGACTGACTCGGGTGAGGACACCTACGTGCGCTGTACGGCGTGCGACTACGCCGCCAACGTCGAGGCCTTTGTCAGCCGCCCCGCGCCAGCCGGCGACGTCTCAGCGCTGCCGGCGGCCGTGGTTCACGACACCCCCGATACCCCCACGATCGCCACCCTGGTGGATGTCTCCAACGCGCGCGAGGACATTCGCCGTCCCGATCGTGACTGGACGGCCGCCGACACGCTCAAGAACGTCGTCTTCATGGCGGACTACCCCGACGGCACCAGCGCACCCCTGGCGATCGGGGTGCCCGGTGATCGCGAGGTCGACGTCAAGCGCCTCGAGGCGGCACTGCACCCGATCGCGCTGCGCCCGTTCGAGGAGGAGGACTTCCCGAAGTACCCGGCGCTCGTCAAGGGCTACATCGGCCCAGGAGCTCTCGGAGGAGAGGGCAATATCCGCTTTCTCGTGGACCCCCGCGTGTCGGAGGGCACGGCCTGGGTCACCGGCGCCAACGAGAAGGGTCGCCACGTCTACGGCCTTGTCCGCGGGCGCGACTTCGATCCCGATGGCGAGATCGAAGCGGTCGAGATCGTCGAGGGTGACCTGTGCCCCGAGTGCGGCGCCGCCATCGAAATCGCCCGCGGCATTGAGATCGGGCACATCTTCCAACTCGGTCGCAAGTACGCCGAGGCACTCGGGCTGACCGTGCTCGACGAGAACGGCAAGCAGGTCACCGTGACGATGGGCTCCTACGGCCTCGGCGTCTCGCGGGCGGTCGCCGCGGTCGCCGAGCAGCATCACGACGCGAAGGGCCTGATCTGGCCGCGGGCCGTCGCCCCTGCCGACGTCCACATCGTGGCGACCGGCAAGGACGATGCGCCCTTCGAGGCCGCCGAGTCGCTCGCCGCGACGTTGGAGGCGGAAGGGGTGCGCGTGCTCATCGATGACCGCCGCGCCGTCTCGCCCGGGGTGAAGTTCAACGATGCCGAACTCATCGGAGTGCCCACCATCGTCGTCGTCGGCAAGCGCCTCGTGGATGGCGTGGTCGAACTCCGTGATCGCGCGAGCGGCGACTCCGTCGACGTACCGGTGGGTGAGATCTCCTCGCGCGTCACCGAGCTCGTGCGTGCATGACGGTCGACGCCGTCGTCTTCGACTGGGGTGGCACGCTCACCCCCTGGCATGACATCGACCTCGTCTCGCAGTGGTCGGCCTACGCCTCGACCTACGACCCCGCCGACTCGATGCTCGCCGCTCGCCTGGCGGATGCCGAGGTCAGCCTGTGGCGCGAGCAGCAAGCATCGCGCGGCGCCAACGGCACGGGCACGCTGGAGCATGTCTTCACCGCGTGCGGGGTTGACACCTCGGACCCCCGACACGGACCCGCTCTCGCGGCCTACCTGCGGGCGTGGGATCCGCACACCCTCGCCGACCCGGATGCGCGGCCACTCATGGAGGCCCTGCGCGAAGCGGGGATGCGTGTTGGGGTGCTCTCCAACACGCTATGGCCGCGCTGGCACCACGAGGCGGTCTTCTCCCGCGATGGCCTCGCCCCCTTCATCGACGCGGCCGTCTACTCCAGCGAGATTCCGGTCGCAAAGCCTCACGCCGAGGCCTTCCTTGCTGCGGTGCAGGCGGTCGGGTCCGTGGTGTCACGCACGGTGTTCGTCGGCGATCGCCCCTGGGACGATGTGCACGGCGCCCAGGAGGTCGGGATGCGGGCGATCCTCATTCCGCATTCGCGCCTTGGGGATCAGGCGGTCGAGGTCGATGTGACGCCGGACGCCGTCGTCGCGCGCCTCGGAGATGTGCTCGACATCGTGCTGGCCTGGCGAGCCTCCCGGTGACGCCAGAGTGGTACGTCATCCTGCTGCTCTGCCTTGTCGCCGCGGCCGCAGGCTGGGTGGACGCGGTCAGCGGTGGTGGCGGACTACTGCAACTGCCGGCGCTCCTGCTGGCGGTGCCCGCGGATAAGCCTGCGTTGGCGCTGGGCACGAATAAGTTGTCCTCGATCTTCGGGACATCGGCCGCGGCCATCACCTACGGGCGCATCGAGATGCCGCGGCTGCGCACCGCGCTGCCGATGGCCGGTGCCGCTTTCGCCGGCGCCGCGTGCGGATCGCTCATGGCGGTGCGTCTGCCGCCCGAGGTCTATCGTCCGGTGATCCTCGTGGCCCTCGTGCTCGTCTGGCTCTTCATCGCCTTCCGTCGCGACTTCGGCCTGACGTCGCGCGAGGTATCGCGACGACGTCACCTCGCGACCGCCATCGTGGGCGGGATGGGAATCGGGTTCTATGACGGCGCCGTCGGTCCCGGCACCGGCTCCTTCCTCATCGTGCTGCTCGTGGCTGCGTTGGGCTATACGTTTCTGCAGGCGTCGGCGACGGCGAAGATCGTCAATGTCGGCACCAATGCGGCATCACTCATCGTCTTCGGCCTTGCCGGATCCGTGCTGTGGGGCGTGGGTCTGCTCATGGCTGCGTGCAACGTGACCGGGGCGGTCATCGGTGCACGCACGGCCATCGCGCGTGGCAGCGGGTTCGTCCGCGTGGTGCTGCTCATCGTGACCGGCGCGCTCATCGCGCTGCTGGGCTGGCAGACCTTCGCCTAGCGCTCAGGAGCCGGGGAAGGCCGCCGTCGCGCCACCCCACGCGATCGAACGCACGGAGCACTCGCAGGCCGACAGTACGGCGTTGCGGCGCTCACCTCCGGACGCCGCGGCTGCGAGGTCGGCGTAGGTCGCGGCCAGCCGAGCCTCAACGCCGGCGAGGAGCGATCGTGCCGTGTCAGCCGAGTCGACCGGTCCGGTGAGGAAGCCCCCGGGTGCGCCGCTCTCAGCCGTGTCGGCCGCGCTCTCACGCAGCGCGAGCACGCGTGCACGATGGGCGGCGAGACCACCCAGTGCCAGATCGCGGTCGCGGTCGTCGAGCCATGGGCCGGCGACGCCGTAGGCGTAGAGCGCTGCCTCCTCGCCCTCGATGGCGGCAAGGAGCGCCGGATCCGAGGACGCGCTCACGTGATCCCTCGCAGGAACTCGGCGTGACCGGCTTCGGAGGCGGCGATGAGCGCGACAGTGCGCGCGAGGTCCGCGGCCGTTGATGCTTCGCAGGCACCGGTGCGCTGGGCGACGGCCTGCTGCTCCGCCTCAATCAGAGCAGCGAGCGCCTGGGGCCGTGAACCGACCGTCGGTGCCGGTCCCGCGGGTGTCGGTGTTGCGGCCACCGCATCCGCGTGGGCGATGTGCTCGGCCCGGAGCGGCTCGAGATCAGCTGCGAGCCCCGGGTGCGCGGCGAGGACCGCGTCGTAGAGCGCGATGAGTTGGGCCTCGCCGTCCGCGACGCTGACGCGGACCTGCGCGTCGGCATCCGCGGTCGGAGAGGGGGAGTCCGATGGCACCGGGGTGGGATCGGAGGTGCAGGCAGCCAGGACACCGGCCGCCAGGGCAGCGGATCCGCCGAGGAGGGCACGGCGGGTGAGTCCGACAGGGGCGGCTATGCCGACCCGCCGGGCAAGCCCGACAGGGGCAGCTGTGCCGACCCGGCGGCCACTTGCGTCCGTCGAACCGGTCGCGGATGTCCATGGCCGGTGCACGCCCGCCAGCATGCCACGCGGCGGGGTACCCTCTGAGGACGGACACGGGTCCCCTTGACGGGGCTCGCGCCCATGAACACCGGACAGGTGAATACCGCGCGCGTGATGACGTGAGGGAGGCGCCATGAGCGATGCCTCGCGCCTGTCGCACAGCGCCGCCGTCCGCTCCGCCATCGAGCCGGTGATCTCCGCTCTGGGCCTTGATCTCGAGGACGTCGACGTGCACGCGTCGGGCAAGCGTCGGCGCGTCTGCGTCATCGTCGATCGAGATGGTGGAATCGATCTGGACGGGATCGCGGCGACGAGCCGCGCGGTGTCCGATGCTCTCGACGCCTCCGATGCGATGGGCGATGACGCCTACACCCTGGAGGTCACCTCGCCCGGCATCGACCGTCCGCTCACGCTTCCGCGGCACTGGCGTCGCAATCTCGGTCGGCGCGTGCGCGTGCACCTGTCGGATGGATCCATCGCGGACGGGCGCATTCGTGACGTGGATGATGACGGCGTCGTCCTGGTGACGGATGCCAAGGGCAAGCCCGAGTCGGTCGAGCGACGAGTGCCGTGGGTGGACGTAGCACGGGGTGAGGTCCAGGTGGAGTTCCGCAGGCCCGAGGCCGATCCGGTCCCGGTGGATGACGAGGAGGCGTGATGGACATCGATGTCAATGCCCTCAAGGCCCTGGTGCGTGAGAAGGAGCTGTCCTGGGACCTCGTCGTGGACTCGATCGAGCAGGCGCTGCTCATGGCGTACCAACGCACTGAGGGGGCGGCCGAGGATGCCCGCGTCGAGCTCGACCGCAAGACCGGCCACGTCACCGTCTGGGCACGCGAGGCTGCGCCCGTGGGTGAGCAGGTTGCCGGCGAGGCCGCACCTGTGCCGCGCGAGTACGACGACACTCCGACGGACTTCGGTCGGGTCGCCGCCGCGACAGCTCGCCAGGTTCTCATGCAACGACTGCGCGATGCCGAGAGCGACCGGACCTTCGGCGAGTTCTCGGGCACCGAGGGAGATCTCGTGTCCGGGGTCATCCAGCAAGGCAGCGACCCTCGCGTCGTGCGGGTCGACCTGGGCAAGGTCGAGGCCGTCCTTCCTCCATCGGAGCAGGTGCCGGGGGAGTCGTATCCCCATGGCACCCGCATCAAGTGCGTGGTGACCGGTGTGCGCAAGGGCCCTCGCGGCCCACAGGTGACGGTCTCGCGGTCGCATCCCGCTCTCGTGCGCGGCCTTTTCGCGCTCGAGGTGCCGGAGATCGCCGACGGCAGCGTGGAGATCGCCGGGCTTGCCCGGGAAGCCGGCCACCGCACCAAGATCGCGGTGCGCTCGACCGTCCCGGGCCTCAATGCCAAGGGCGCCTGTATCGGCCCGATGGGTCAGCGGGTGCGCCAGGTGATGAGCGAGCTCGGTGGCGAGAAGATCGACATCGTGGACTTCAGCGAAGATCCGGCCGAGCTCATCGCCCATGCCCTGTCGCCCGCGCGCGTGAGCAAGGTCGAGATCGTGGACCCGGCTGCACGGGCGGCTCGGGTGACGGTCCCGGACTACCAGCTCTCGCTGGCCATCGGTCGCGAGGGGCAAAACGCCCGGCTCGCGGCCCGCCTGACCGGATGGCGCATCGATATCCGGCCCGATAACGCCCCGGATCAGCCCTCCGCCGAGGCGCCCCCCGCCACGGAGCCTCAGGCGGGAGAGCCCGAGAGAGGCGGCTCTGCCGGCTCGCCGGGCCACGCCCCCCTTCCGTGAGGGATTGCGGTGGGTGCGGCCAGAGCATCGCTGCCGCGGGGCTACACTCGCGGGGTCCGTCTGGATCCGACCCGGGGTCGATGTGAGCGCTGCCCGATCGACGAGCATGCGCACCTGCATCGGCTGCCGTGAGCGGACTTCACCGGATGGCCTCCTGCGGGTGGTCCTCGAGGCTGGGACGGTCGTCCCAGACCCGGCGGCCACTCGACCGGGCCGGGGAGCATGGCTGCACCCCGGCTGCCTGGAGGCAGCCGAACGCCGCAAGGCGTTCACCCGCGCACTGCGTGCGAGCGGGGCGGTCGATCTCGGGCCGCTGCGCGAGTTCGCAGCACGCACGTCGTAGCACCAACCCGAGCACCACCAGAAGTTGTCCGAAGACCGCAGTTGTCGCAGAGATGGGGCATCCGAGGATGAGCCACCAATGAGCACCCAGCCATGAGCAGGGTCAACCAGCACTGACGGTCCGGACGCGTGCCCGTAGCACGCCTACCGGACCAAAGACAGGAGAGTCGTGTCAAAGGTCCGGGTCTATGAGCTCGCCAAGGAGCTCGGAGTCGAGAGCAAGGTCGTGCTCGCCAAACTGGCGGAGCTCGGCGAATTCGTGCGCTCGGCATCCTCCACAGTCGAAGCGCCGGTCGTGCGCAAGTTGAAGGACGCCATGCCGGCCGCGCCCGCGGCGGAGGCCAAGCCCAAGCGCGCCACCAAGAAGGCAGCCGCTCCCAAGGAGGCCCCGCCTGCGCAGCCGGACGCCCCGGCCGCGGAGGCGCCGCCCGCCCCCGCAGCAGAGTCCCCGCCTGCGCAGCCGCCCGCTCCCGCAGCGGAGGCCCCGCCCGGCGGGTCAGCACAGCCGCCCCTGTCGGACTCGGCCGTCCCTGCTCCTGCCCCCAAGCCGGCGGGTCCGCGCCCGGGCAACAACCCCTTCACCGGCAATGTCGCCGCCCGCGAGACCCCGCGGCCCGCCGCGCCACGTCCGGGCAACAACCCCTTCACCGGCAACACCGGCATGGGCAGGCCCGCCCCCGGTGTCCCCGGCATCCCGCGGCCGACTCCGGGCATGATGCCGCGCGTCCCCGGCGTACCCCGTCCCGCAGAGCGTCCCGGAGGCGCACCCGGCCGTCCCGGTGGCGCGCCCGGCCGTCCCGGTGGCGCACCCGGTCGTCCCGGTGGCGCGCCCGGTCGTCCCGGTGGCGCACCCGGTCGTCCCGGTGGCGCACCCGGTGGACGCGGCCCCGGCGGTGGCTTCGGCGGCCCCGGCGGCGGTGGCCCCGGTGGTGGTCCGGGTGGATTCGGCGGTCGCCCCGGCGGTCGGGGCGGACCTGGAGGCCGTGGCGGCACCGCGGGTGCCTTCGGCAAGCCCGGTGGGCGTCCCTCGCGCGGGCGTAAGTCCAAGCGCGCGAAGCGCCAGGAATTCGACAACATGCAGGCGCCGACGATTGGTGGCGTGCGACTGCCACGCGGCAACGGTCAGGTCGTACGCCTGCCCCGCGGTGCGAGCCTCACCGACTTCGCCGACAAGATCGATGCCAGCCCCGCTGACCTCGTGACCGTGCTGTTCAAGCTCGGCGAGATGGTCACCGCGACGCAGTCGGTGGATGACGACACGCTGAAGCTCCTTGGTGGCGAACTGGACTTCGACGTCCAGGTCGTCTCTCCCGAGGACGAGGACCGTGAGCTGCTGGAGTCCTTCTCGCTCGACTTCGGCGAGGACGAGGGCGATGAGTCGGATCTCATGCCGCGTCCCCCGGTGGTCACCGTCATGGGTCACGTCGACCATGGCAAGACCAAGTTGCTCGATGCGATCCGCAAGACGAACGTCGTCGCGGGCGAGGCCGGAGGCATCACGCAGCACATCGGCGCCTACCAGATTCACGCCCACCCCGGCGACGATGATCGTCCGGTCACCTTCATTGACACCCCGGGCCACGAGGCCTTCACGGCCATGCGAGCCCGCGGTGCTCAGGTCACGGACATCGCGGTGCTCGTCGTCGCGGCGGATGACGGTGTCAAGCCGCAGACCATCGAGGCGCTCAACCACGCCCAGGCGGCCGAGGTCCCCATCGTGGTTGCGGTCAACAAGGTCGACAAGGAGGGCGCAGACCCGTCCAAGGTGCGCGGGCAGCTCACCGAGTTCGGCCTCGTCGCCGAGGAGTACGGCGGCGAGACGATGTTCGTCGACGTCTCTGCGGTGAAGGGCACGGGCATCGATGAACTGCTCGAGGCGATCCTGCTGACTGCGGACGCCGCGCTCGATCTGCGCGCGAATCCGGCCCAGGATGCCCAGGGCGTGGCTATCGAGGCCCACCTCGACCGCGGGCGTGGTCCGGTCGCGACCGTGCTCGTTCAGCGAGGCACCCTCCGTCCGGGCGATTCCATCGTGGCGGGCGACGCGTATGGGCGCGTGCGCGCCATGCTCGATGAGGATGGCAACACGGTCGATGAGGCGCTGCCATCGCGACCGGTCCAGGTGCTCGGCCTTACCTCGGTCCCCGGGGCGGGGGACACCTTCCTCGTGGTCGAGGAGGACCGCACCGCCCGACAGATCGCGCAGACGCGCCAAGCTCGCGAGCGCAACGCGCAACTCGCCAAGTCCCGTGCACGTCGCACACTCGAGGACTTCCTCAAGAGCCTCGAGGAAGGCGAGCTGCGTGAGCTCAACCTCATCCTCAAGGGTGACGTCTCCGGATCGGTCGAGGCCCTCGAGGATGCGCTGCTCAAGATCGAGGTCGGAGACGGCGTCTCCCTCCGCGTGATCCATCGCGGCGTGGGCGCGATCACCAAGAGTGACGTCACGCTCGCAAGTGCGTCGGATGCCGTGGTGGTGGGCTTCAACGTCCGGCCCGAGGGAAAGGTTGCGGAGTTCGCCTCGCAGGAAGGCGTGGATGTCCGCTTCTACTCGGTCATTTACCAGGCCATCGACGAGATCGAGGCCGCACTGCGCGGCATGCTCAAGCCGGAGTTCGAGGAGGTGCAGCTCGGCACCGCGGAGGTGCGCGAGGTCTTCAAGTCCTCGAAGTTCGGCACCATCGCCGGCTCGCTTGTGCGCAGCGGGGAGATCCGCCGCAACACCAAGGCGCGGCTCGTGCGCGATGGCGCTGTCGTCGCAAACGACCTGACGATCTCGTCTCTGCGTCGATTCAAGGACGATGTCACCGAGGTCCGCGAGGGCTTCGAGTGCGGCATCAACCTCGGCACCTACGGCGATGTCAAGGTTGACGACGTCATCGAGACCTACGAAATGCGCGAGAAGGCACGCGCGTAGCGCAGGCGCGCATGTTCGTGGCGACATGCGAGATGGATCTCCTCCTCGGAGACATCCACTCGCTCAAGGAGAAGCGGGCCATCGTGCGGCCGATTGTCAAGGAGGTGCGCAGGAGGTTCGAGGTCGCCGTTGCGGAGACGGATCACCAGGACCTGCATCGGCGGGCTGAGGTGACCGTGGCGGCGGTGTCGGGAGACGCGGCGCACGCCCACAGCGTGGTCGACGCGTGCGAGGAGTGGGTCTCCGGCCGACCGGAGATCATGCTGGTGGGAGCTCGCCGCCGAATGTTCGGTGGCGACGACGAAGGGATGCGGTGATGGCGTCAGAAGCACGTGCTCGCAAACTCGCGGATCGTGTTCGCGAGATCGTGGCCGAGACGCTCGAAATGAAGGTCAAGGACCCCAGACTCGGTTTCATTACCGTGACCGACGCACGGGTGACCCCTGACCTGCGAGAGGCCACGGTCTTCTACACCGTCTATGGCGATGACGAGGAGCGCGCGGCGACGGCGGCGGCGCTCGAGTCAGCCAAGGGCGTTCTCAGGACCGAGGTCGGCCGCCAGACCGGCATCAAGCACACGCCATCGCTCGCCTTCGTCCTCGATGCGCTTCCTGACTCCGCCCGGCACATCGATGACCTGCTCAAGGCTGCTGCCGAGTCGGATGCCCACGTGCACGCCCAGGCGACCGGTGCGCACTACGCCGGTGATCCCGACCCCTACCGTCATCCCGCCGACGACGCCGAGGACGGTGTCGAGGAGCGATGAGCCCGCAGGGCCTCGTCGTCGTCGACAAGCCGGAGGGGCCGACCTCCCACACCGTCGTCGCCCGCGCCCGCAAGGCCTTCGGGACCCGACGGGTCGGCCACGCGGGCACTCTCGATCCGCTCGCCACGGGTGTGCTGGTGCTGGGTGTAGGCAGCGCGACACGCCTACTGGGCCACCTGTCGGACCAGGGCAAGGAATACCTCGCCACCATCGTCCTCGGCATCTCGACGACGACCGATGACGCACAGGGGGATGTCCTCACCGATCGCGGGGCACAGGTGACGGAGACGGATGTCGAAGCTGCCCTCGTCCCGTGGCGCGGCGCGGTGCGACAGCGGCCAAGCGCCGTGAGCGCGGTCCACGTCGACGGCAAACGCGCGCACGAGCGTGTGCGGGCAGGAGAGCAGGTAGACCTGCCGGAGCGCGATGTCGTCATCGATGCTCTCGACCTGTTGGATCTGCGTCATGAACAGATGGGTCGGGTGTCCGTCACCTCGATCGATGTGCGCGTGGTGTGCTCGGCCGGCACCTACGTTCGCGCTCTCGCCCGCGACATCGGCCAGGCGCTCGAGGTGGGCGGCCACATCACTGCCCTGCGGCGTACCCGATCGGGTGCTCTCACACTCGATGATGCCTGCCTGGTCGACGACCTTGCCGAAGCGTCCCTGCTCTCTGCTGGCGAGGTGGCTCGACGCTCGCTGCCGTGGGTCCAGGTGCCGGATGACGAGGTGCGCTCGGTGGCGCACGGCGTGCGGATTCCGTGGCCCGAAGGCGCTCCCGCCAGCGGCACCGTGGCGTTCCTGCGCGGCGATGATCTTCTCGCTCTGGCCGAGAGCCGTTCCGGGCTGGCGACGTACTCCGCCGTGTGGCCGGACGCGGGTGACGCCTAGCGTGCGAGCGTGCCGTGGGCGGTGTCAGGGGAGAGGTCCTCGACCAACACCCGGGCCCACGTGTCGCACACGGCTTCGAGTGGGAATGACGCGCGCACCTGCTCGCGGGCCTGCTCGCGCTGCGTTGCCCACCGCCCCTCCGTGACCGTGGCGTGAATCGTGTCGGCGATGGCCGCGGGGTCCGCGTGGATCCAGCGGGTGTCGTAGATGGTGTCGGCGCCCGGCCATGGCAGGAGGGCCGGGACCGCGCCCGAGGCCATGCCCTCGGCTGGGGCGAGGTGGAAGCTCTCGTCATCGGAGGTGGACAGCACCCAGCCGACCCGACGAAGCCAGGCGGCGACATCGCCACCGAAGCCGTCGAACGTCACGGCGCCGGCGACCAGGGGATCGTCATGGAGCCGATGGAAGAGGCGCTCTGTTTCGGCGCGCTCCTCCGGCTTGCGCCAGATCCACCAGTAGTCCCACGGGAGCTTGGATTTCACCGCAAGCCGGAAGCGCCGATCGCGACGGCGCAACCGGGCCAGGATGTCGACGCCGAGATCGGGTCGCTTGCGATGGGGTGAGATCCCGATCATGCCCAGGGTGAATTCGGCGCCGGCCAGCTTGGGCCGGTCGAACTGCTCGACATCGACCCAGTTGGGGATGACCACGATTCGATCCACGGGCCATCCGGTGCGCTCGGCGGTCAGGTGGGCGTAAAACGGGCTGACGCAGACGATCTGATCGATCGCCTCCGCCCGCACGTCGGCGAGCCACCCGGCCTCAAGCTCGAAGCGGTGCAGCCGGGTGATGAGGCGCTGGCCGGAGCGCTTGTGGCGTGAGTACCAGACAAGATTGGGTCCGGCCCACTCGCAGATGACGACATCAGCCCAGGCCACCATCTCCTCGCTCGCGGCCACGTCATGCACCGTGAGCGCCTCCCAGTGATCCAGGCGGACCTCGACCCCCTCGAGTGCGGCGAGATGCTCGTGGATGCGCGTGAAGAACTTCAGGTCATGACTTGCCACCGCCACGCGCAGGGGCCGGCCCCGAGTGGCCACCGACTGCGTGAGTGCAGCGGGCGTCGCCGGGAAGGTGCGGTCGAGAATGCCCCTCAGGCGCGTGGTCGCCGACTCCATGAGGAAGGGGGCGACGGACGAGCGCATGTGGCCGGCCATGCGCTCTAGCAGGCCGGGATCCTCCGCGATGGTGACGCATGCGGCGACGATGTCGGCCTCGCTGGCCACGAAGAAGGGGTAGTCCTCGCCGAGCAGGGATTCATGCATGGGAGTGCGGTTCACGAGCACCGGGACGCCGAGGGCCGCGAACTCCAGCACCTTGGTGCTGAGCTCAAGACTCGCGTCCATCTCGGGAGCACGCCACGACAGTCCAAGGTCGCCGGAGGCGGACATCGCCATCGCCTCTTGGCGAGGCATCCCGCCGTGCCACGTGACTCCCGGCGTCGCCTCGAGCGCATCGCGCATGCGTTGCGACCAGCCGGGGTCGTCGGGGACGTCGTGGATCTTGTCCCCGACCATGTGCACCTCGGCCACGATGCCCCGCTCGGCGAGCAGCGCTGGCAACCGGGTCATCTCGAGTGTGCGCCACAGCGGCGCGAACTTGCCCGTGTAGACCAAGCGCACGGGTCGGTCGAGCCCGGCAGGGGAGTCGTGGCCGACCCGCGGAGCCGGTCCGAGCGCCGCGCGATCCGGTACGTCGATCTCGGGAGCGGGCACGACCGGACTCCAGATGGCGCACCGACCGCTGGCTCCTGGCACGGTGGCCTCGATGAGCGAGCGCAGTTCGTCGGTCTGGCAGAGCATCCAGCGGCTTGCCGCGGCGATGTGCCCGAGGCGCTCTCGCTGGTCGTCGTCGATGTCCAGCGGGTCCTGCGGGATGTCCGTGAGGTAGGTCCACAGGCGGCCATGCAGCGTGCTCGACGCGGCGGCCGCGGAGACCAGGCGTAGGCCGCGCACCACCACGAGGTCAGCGCGCAGATCGGTGTCGAGCCCCTCAATGATCTGGACGGCGGCACCGACGCTGAGCGGGCCATCCGATGGCGCCAGGCGCGTGGCGAAGGGATCGACCACGGTGACGCCCGGCATGGAGCGCAGAGGAGCGACGAGCCGATCGGTCTCGATGGGCGCCTTGAGCAGCACCCGGACCTCGACGCCGGCGCGCGACAGCGCCTCGGTCATCGACTGCACCCAGATGGCCGATCCATCGAGGATGTTGAGATTGACGTCGCCGTAGACGATCGCCTGTCGGGGTGACGTCATGCGCTCACCAGCAGTCGCGCGTCGGTCGGATGGGATCGGGCCGGCTGATCCAGCAGATGGCCGGCAATCAGGTCGACGAGGTCATGCGGATTGCCCGTATCCACCTGCACGGCTAGATAGGGGGACGTGGCTCCCGTGAGCGCGACGTCGATCCGGCCCCCGGGATCGGTCGCGATGATGTCGATGCCTGACTCAGCGAGAGCGTCACGGGCGCGATCGCTCAGCGGCTGCGCGGTGATGATCTCCCGCGGGAGCCACGACTGTGCGAGCACGCGATCGATGTCGATGTCGTCCTCGGCGACGAGCGCGACATCCCAGCAGGAACGCGGGCGAGAAGCGATGCCCAGGGCGTCGGCGAGGCCGGTGAGCTGCACCGGGGCCGCCGCCGACAGCAGGATCGCCGCCATGACGGCGCGATGCTCATCATCGGTGAGGAGTGGCGGCCCCTCCGCGGCCAGTGCGCCGAGTCGCTCACGTGACCGAGTGGTGCTCACGGCATCGCGCGCAGTGGGCCACGGTGCGAGCATGCGTGCCAGGTCATCGTCCCCGGGCGCCAGCAGCCGACGTCCTGCGGCCAGGGCTGCCACGCTCGTCAGCCCCGCGCCCAGGGTCCCCGGAGTGACCGTTGCCGCGAGGACGCCGCTGGCGGCGCCGAGTGCGCGCATCCAACCGGCGTCGGTCGGCAGCGATGGATCGATGGTGATGGCCCGTGGCGACTGTTCGCTGACCTCAGGCCAATCGGCGAGATCGAGCATCGCCGGGGCTGGCGCGACTCCGACAGGGGCGAGCGGATCGACGCCGGGGTGCCAGCGCCGGCCTGCCGGGGCGGAGCCCGGACCGTCGACAACGAGATCGCATCGCGCGGCCAGCCCGCTGAGGAATGCGGTGTGTGCGGGCGGCGTCATGCGCAGGAGCACCGCGGGGCGCCCCAGTGCGTGCGCGGCATCGACCATGGCGGCTGCGGCCTGCAACCGATCGACGGCGGCGGGGTTGCCGAGATGGGCCCAAGGCTGCCCCGGCAGCGATGCGGAGGTGTCGATGATGATGACATCGGGATCGAGCGCTTCGATCAGGGCTGCTCCGTCGTGCGGAAGCGCGGAGCTCACCGCGGCGTAGGGGGACCACCCACGCGCCGTCGCCGCTCCGAGGGCTCCCGCGATCGACAGCCCGCGCCCGGCCGGGGCTGTAGCCAGCCGGGGGATCAGCAGTCGAGCGGCATCGAGATCGACGATGTCGCGCGTGCGGATCACGCCGGACCTGGTCGCCGGCGCGGCCCGTCGTGCACCGCGCAGTCGCCATATGCGCCACAGGTCACGGGGGAGCGTGAGCAGTCGGCGGGGATCCTTCGCGGCACGCACGAGCAGATTGCCGACGACGTACGACGCACTGCGCTTGGTCCGTGCGAGTTCACGCTCGGCGCGGTCGGCTCGCGCCTCGGCCTGGCGGAGGGCGGACATGAGGCGCGCACTGCCGGAGCTGCGCTCGACGGCCTCGTCATCCTCGAGCGGTGCCGATGGCGGGGCCATCTCGTCCGTCACCGGGGCGTCCGCTCGCCGAGCCAGTCGACGATGACCTCAGCGATGCGCTCGCCCGCGTGGCCGTCCCACAGCGGCGGGCGCCGCGATGTGTCGACTGCCCCGGACAAGGCCGCGTCGAGAAGGGGGAGCAGGGTCGTGGCCGTTGCCAGGCGGTTGCTGCCGTGCGAGATCGTCACTGGTCGTTCCGTGTTGGGCCGCAGGGTGAGGCACGGGATGCCGAGGACGGTGGTCTCCTCCTGGACGCCCCCGGAGTCGGTAATGACCGCACGAGAGCCGCGCACGAGGCCCATGAAGTCGAGATAGCCGAGAGGTTCGACCACGTGCATGCGCGGATGGTCGTCGAGGCCGAGAGCCTCGAGGACCGCCCGGCCCCGCGGGTGCAGCGGCAGCACGATGTCCGCCCGTGAGGCTGCCGAGTGCAGCAGCGCGACGAGTTCGCCCGCCGCCTCGGGATCGTCGACGTTGCCCGGTCGGTGGACGGTCGCAACGAGGTAGTCCTCGGGCAGTCGAAGCTGCTGCCGCATCCGCGCGGAGTCGAACCTGTCGAGGTGGGCCAGAAGCGTGTCGATCATCGGGTTGCCGACGAGGTGGATGCGATCAACCGGCACACCTTCATGGGCCAGGTGGGCGATCGCATCGGCACTCGTGCACAGAAGCAGGTCCGCGAGTCGATCGGTGACGATGCGATTGATCTCCTCGGGCATGCTCATGTCGAATGAGCGCAGTCCAGCTTCGACGTGCGCGACCGGGATCCCGAGTTTGCTTGCGGCGACTGCAGCCGCGAGGGTCGAGTTGACATCGCCGTAGACGATGACCAACTCCGGTCGGGTGGCGAGCAACTCTTCCTCGAGTCCGACGAGGAGTGCTGCCGTCTGCTGGGCGTGACTGCCCGACCCGACCCCGAGGTTGATATCCGGTCGAGGCAGATCGAGCTCGCGGAAGAACACCTCGGACATGCGGTCGTCATAGTGCTGTCCTGTGTGGACCAGGCGCTGCCTGACCCCGAGGGCGGCGAGCCCAGCGATCACCGGTGCGGCCTTGGGGAAGTTGGGTCGCGCCCCGGTGACATGCAGCAGGGTCATCGCGGCCTTCCTGTCGGCGGCGCCGCGAGCCACGTCGGTTCGCGCGCGGTGACTTCCTCGCCACCGCGGTTAGTATCCCAGACCATGGGGCGACCATGAGGGGGCTCGGCTACGTACGGCGCGTTCCCCTCGCGATCACCGGCGCCCTGCGCCGATTTGCCCAGGATCCGGCGCGCGGGCGGGTCGCGCTCGAGCGCGCCGTGCCGAGACTGCGCACCACCGATCGTCGCGTCATCGACGGTGATGGAGCGGCCGCCGCCGTCGACGAGGCGGTCGCCCGCGACCGGCTCGGCGACGCTGAGGACGCCCTGGCGCTCATCGCCCGCGAAGCCCCCGAGCGAGAGTCCTGCGTGTTGGCGGTCGCGGGGCTGGGCGGCCACCTCGAGCAGGTGGCCGCAGCTACACCGAGTGATGCGCGCGGGCGCCGCGCGGTGCGGTCCGCTCGCCGCCGCCTCGCCGTGATCGGCGAGCCGATCACCGGGCGGCCTGTTGAGCACCCGGGCTTCGACTGGCGGGATCGTGGTTCGGTCCTCCATGTCGTCACCAACTCGCTGCCGGTCACGCAGGCGGGCTCGACCATACGCACGCAGCGTGTGGTGCGCGCTCAGCGTGACCTCGGGTGGGATGCGCGCGTCGTGACCCGTCCCGGCTATCCGGTGACGCACGGTGACCTCGGGTCCTCAGACCCGGAACTCGTTGACGGCGTCCCCTATCACCGACTGCTTCCGCTCGTGATGCCGTCTGAGGAGGGCATGCGACAGTCCTACGCCAGCCTGCTTGACGGGCTCGTGGACCGACTGCGCCCCGATGTGCTGCACGCCGCCTCCGATCACGTCAATGCCGCCGTGGCTCTCGAGGTCGGGCGAGCGCGCGGGCTCCCCGTCGCCTACGAGGCCCGGACGTTCTTCGAGGACACCTGGCTGGCACGTCACGGCGGCGAGATCGCCCGGTCCACCGACGCCTACCGACTCCTGCGGCAGCGGCACACCGAGGTCCTGGGCGCCGTCGACGTGGTGACCACACTGGGAGCCGCGATGCGCGAGGAGATCATCGCGAGGGGTGCGGACCCTGCGCGCGTCTTCATCACGCCCAACGCCGTACCCGTCGACTTCCTGCGCCCTCGTGATCAGGCCAATGCGCGGGCCCGGCTTGGCATCGAGGACGCGCTCTGGATCGGCAGTGTTGCGACGATCAACGACGATGAAGGGCTGGACACCGTGATCGATGCCGTCGCATATGTGCGCGATGGCGGCGTCGATGCTCGCGTGCTGATCGTCGGTGACGGGCCTGCCTTGCCCGGGCTCATCGCTCGCGCGGCGCGCATGGAGGTGCCGATCGTCACCCCCGGTCGCGTTCCGGTGGATGCGGTACTCGACTGGTACGACGTCCTGGATGTCTTCGCACTGCCACGGCGCGACACATCGGTCAATCGCGCGGTGACCGCGCTCAAGCCCCTGGAGGCCCAGGCCAGGGGCATTCCGGTGATCGGCAGCGATCTGCCTGCCGTGGCGGAGGTTCTCGCTCCCCAGGGCGCGCGCGTGCCCGCGGGCGATCCCGAGGCCACCGCGACGGCCCTGACTGCATGGGCGGACCCTGACGCGCGCGCGTCGGCGGGGGAGGCCGCCCGGTCCTGGGTGGCCACCACGCGCACGTGGCCTTCCGTCATGGAGTCCTATCGGGCGGCGTACTCTTTCCTCGGCACCCCACAGGGGTAGTCGCATCCGCAGAGGCGGAGCTGGCCTCGGCGACGGCGAAGGACGGATATGGCACGCGATCTGGTGGTCATCGGCCTCGGCTACGTCGGGCTGCCGCTCGCGCAGGAGGCCACCCGGGCCGGCCTGACCGTGACCGGGCTCGACGTCTCCAATGCCGTTGTCGATGGCCTCAATGCGGGTCGCTCGCACGTCGATGACCTCTCGGATGCGGACATGGCCCACATGCTCGAACAGGGCTTCACGGCCACAACCGATGCCGCCGTGATCGCTGACGCCAGCACCGTCGTCATCTGCGTCCCGACTCCGCTGACCCCCGAGGGAGGCCCCGACCTGGGAGCTGTCCTCGGCGCCACCCGGGCCATTGCCAGTCACCTGCGGCCCGGTCATCTGGTCGTCCTGGAGTCCACGACGTACCCGGGCACCACTGACGACGAAGTGCGCCCGGTGCTTGAGGCCGGCGGCCTCGTGGCCGGCCGAGATTTTCACCTCGCCTTCAGTCCCGAGCGCATCGATCCCGGCAACCCGACCTACGGCATGAAGAACACCCCCAAGGTGGTTGGAGGCCACACGGAGGCATGCACCGATGCAGCTCAGACGTTCTACGGCAGGTTCGTCGACACCGTCGTGCGTGCGCGCGGGACCCGCGAGGCCGAGATGGCAAAGCTGCTCGAGAACACCTACCGGCACATCAACATCGCCCTCGTCAACGAGATGGCGCGCTTCTGCCACGAACTCGATATTGACCTGTGGGACGTCATCGCGGCGGCCAAGAGCAAGCCCTTCGGCTTCCAGGCCTTCTATCCCGGTCCGGGAGTGGGCGGACACTGCATCCCGATCGACCCCAACTACCTCTCCTACCAGGTGCAGGCCAAGTTGGGCTACCCCTTCCGGTTCGTCGAGCTCGCCCAGGAGATCAATGCGGGCATGCCGTCTTACGTCGTGCGCCGTATCCAGGACGCCCTCAACGACGAGGGCAAGGCGCTGCGGGGCTCGCGCATCCTTCTCCTCGGCGTGACCTACAAGCCCGACATCGCCGACCAGCGCGAGTCACCCGCCAAGCCGATCGCGATCGAACTCCGAGACAAGGGCGCGCACGTGGAGTTCCACGATCCACATGTCACGACGTGGCGATTGGGTGCCGAGTCGCTCACGTGCGTGGATAATCTCGACGTGGCCCTTAAGTCGGCCGACCTCGTCGTCCTGCTGCAAAACCACTCCGCTTACGACGTCGATCGCATTCTGGCCAGCGCTCCACGCCTCTTCGACACTCGGGGCACCACCAGCGGACCCAAGGTGGTGCGACTCTGATCCTCGGCGACGGACGCGAGGTCGACGCCAAGGACCTCGCTAGCGAGGCCGGCCTTGCGCCGGTCAATAGCCGTCCGCCCTTTGGTGCCTATCTGCGCAGCCTGTGGCAGCGACGCTCCTTCATCATGGCCTTCGCCAAGGCCAGCGTCGATAAGCAGAACACCAAGAGCAGGCTGGGTCAGTTCTGGCAGGTGATGGACCCGGTCCTCACGATGGCCATCTACTGGTTTCTCTTCGGCTTCCTGCTCGGGGGCCGCGGCAGTGTGGCCAACTACACCGGCTTCCTCGCCGCGGGAGTGTTCACCTTCGCGATCATTCGGCAGTCGATCACCGCCGGCTCCCGCTCCATCTCGGGCAATGAAGGACTCGTGCGGTCCATCCACTTCCCACGCGCAGTTCTGCCGATCGCTGTCGTGGTCAAGCAGCTTCGCGTCTTCATGTACGCGCTGCCGATCATGGTGGCGATCCTGCTCGTCACCGGAGAACCGATTACGTGGCAGTGGCTGCTCGCACCTGTCGCGCTCCTGCTGATCCTGATGTTCTCTCTCGGCATGGCGCTGATCATGGCCCGAATCATCGCGACGCTTCAGGACGTGTCCGAGGTCCTTCCCTACATCCTGCGCATCTGGGGCTACATGTCCGGCGTGATGATCCCCATCGCCGACCGCCTCCAGCGCCTAGGAGTTCCCCCCTGGGCGACATTTCTCATCGAAATCAATCCCGGCACCGTGTATCTCAACTGCATGCGCGATGCCCTCATGGATTCCTATTTCTCACCCTGGGGCAACTGGAACTGGGTCCTCGCCGTCGCGTGGGCGGTCGTCATCCTGCCCTTCGGCTTCTGGTTCTTCTGGCGCGCGGAGGACCGATATGGCCGAGGATGAGGACCTCAGCGACGAGATCGATCTCAGCGAGGAGGCCGATTTCTCGGGACTTGAGCCGCCGCGCGTGGGCAATCCCCATGCCCCCATCAAGGTCGTCGTGGACGACCTGCACATCATCTACCGCGTGTGGACCGCACCCGATCAACCGCTGGATGCCAAGGCGAGGCGGTGGCGCAGTCTGCGATCGCGGCGTCCTGTGTCGATCAAGCGTGAGGTGCATGCCCTTCGCGGCGTGAGCTTCGTCGCCCGCCAAGGAGAGGCGATCGGCGTCATCGGCAAGAACGGCGCCGGCAAGTCGACCCTCATGCGCGCGATCGCGGGCCTGCTGCCCCCCAACCAGGGCGCGGTCTACGCCGACGGTCAACCCACGATGCTGGGCGTGAGTTCCGCCCTCATGCAGGCCCTTTCCGGACTGCGTAATGTCGAGCTCGGCCTGCTCGCCCTGGGTTTGACCCCGGCCGAAGTCAAGGAGCGCATCCCCTCGGTCGTCGAGTTCAGCGGCATCGGTTCGGCCATCCACATGCCGATGAACACCTACTCGAGCGGCATGTCCGCGCGGCTGAAGTTCGCCATCGCTTCCTCCGTGACGCACGAGATCCTCCTCATCGACGAGGCGCTCTCGACCGGTGACGGGGAGTTCGTCAAGCGGAGCAGTCAGCGCATCCAGCAATTGCGCGACGAGGCCGACACCATCTTCTTGGTCAGCCACTCGATGGGCGCGATCCGAGCGGCCTGCAATCGCGTGCTGTGGCTCGACGAAGGCCGGATCCTCGCCGATGGTCCCCCTGACGAGATCATTCCGGAGTACGAAACGCGCTTCGGTCTCAAGACCAAGAAGGCCATGCGCGAGCGCCGCAAGAAGCGCAAGGATGCCAACGAAGAGGCCCGCGGCGAGCTCGATGAGGACATCGCCTGACATGCGCGTGCTCGTGGTCTGCCCGGTGCACGATCCGCGGGATGCCCGCATCGCGGAGCGGGAGATCCCCGCCCTGCTCGCGGCGGGACACGACGTGACACAGGCCGGTCCCTTCACGGCGGTGGGCGCCATCGCGCAGCCGGGGGTTCGCCCGATCGACATCCCCCGCAGCGTCGGGCGCAAGCGCGCTCGCGCACTCCGCCACACGCGTCGCATGCTTCGAGAGCAGGCTCCCCATCACGACATCGTGCTACTGCACAGCCCGGACGCTGTCATTGCGGCAAGCGGGCTGGACCACGCGGGCATCGTGTGGGACGTGCACGAGGACACGGCTGCCGCAGTGGGGACGAAGCCGTGGCTGCCGCGCGCGCTGGCGGCGCCCGCCGCGTGGAGTATCCGAGCGGGCGAGGCGTGGGCGGAGCGCAATGTGCACCTACTCCTGGCTGAGCATTCCTACGCGGACCGATTCGCCCGCAGTCACCCGGTCGTTCCCAACTCGGTGTTCGTGCCCGATGCAGTGCCACGCCCGGAGCGGGGGAGGGTCGTGTACCTCGGGAGCGTGACGCGGGCGCGGGGTGCACGCGAGCTCATCGAGGTCGGGCGGCTCCTCGCGGATGGTCCGGCGATCCGCGTCGATGTGATAGGCGGGGCTGGTCCCGAAGTCCTCGGCGATGTCGAGGCCGCTCGCGATCGAGGCTGGATCGCGTGGCACGGGTACGTCAAGAACTCTGTGGCGCTGTCCTTGGTGGACGGCGCCACGGCAGGGCTGTCTCTGCTGCACGACGAGCCGAACTACCGGCATTCGATGCCGACGAAACTCCTCGAGTACCTCGCTCACGGGGTTCCGTTCGTCTCCACCCCTCTGCCCCTCGCCGTCGAACTGGCCGAAGTCAGCGGCGGAGGCATCATCGTCCCCTTCGGTGACCTAGGTGCGGCACACGACGCGATCGTCGAGCTGAACGCCGACGACGATCGCCGCCAGAAGATGGCGGACATCGGCCGGGAGTGGGTCCGGGCGCATGCGAATTGGGCGATCGACGGTGCCGCCTTCATCCGGCAACTAGAGGAGTGGGCGCGCGGCTGAGGCCGCGCCTGCTCACCGCCGGCTATCGACGCTCAGGGCGCTGTTGGCGTGCATAAAGGGCGGAGGACAGGCGGGTCGGCTCAGTCGTCGCCCCGGGGGCTGCGCCTGCGCAGCGCGAGGGCGGCACCTGCGGCTCGAGCCACCTCGTCGGGGGAGGGCACACCGTCACGACCATCGGGAGCGACGGCCAGATCCCCAAGGTCGCCGATGATGGGGATCCCGGACTGCGCGAGGGCATCGGAGTCGTCGCGTGCCCACTGCGCCACGAGCGGCTGCAGGTCGCTCGGCAGGCCCAACCGGGCGCCACGGTCGGGTCGCTCGAGCCAGCCGCGTCGGATGAGCGCGCGGTGGGCTGCGCGCACGTCGCGCCGCCCCTGGCCGGCAGCTCGCGCGGCCAGATTGAATCCGTAGACGGCGAAAGTCTCCGCGCCGGTGAGTGAGACATTCGCACGGTCATCCGGCACGTCGGGGGCGATCGGGGGCAGGCTCGCGACCTGTGCCGCATCGACGAAGCGACGCCATACCGTGTCAGGGGGTGATCCGGCGGGAGGCACCGTGACGATGCTGACGGTGCCGGCTCCAGCGTCCCGCCACCGCGTGGCGAGATCGGCATAGCGGTAGGCGCGCCAGAAGCCCCTCCGCAGTTCGGTCTCGTAGATGCGCGAATGGCGCTCCTCGGACCTCAGGGCAAGGTAGTCGGCGTACGCCTCGTAGTTGCCGTTGCGCATGTGCTGCTGCCATGAGCTCGGCAGCACTCGGCCGAGGTCACGGGCGGTGATGACGACGTCGATGGGCGCGGGTTGGAATGCTGCGATCACGGCCTGCGCGCCGGCGAGGGGCAGGACCGACATCGCTTCGGCGGAGAGGATGACGTCACCGTCGCTCGATGCGACAGCATCGACGAGCGCGCGGGCGTCGCTGCCATCCTGCTCGCGCCAGGCATCGTCCTGCAGGCCGATCGCTCCCGCTTCGCGAGCCAGGTCGATCAGGCCCGGGACCTGATTATGGTCGGTGCGATCGCGTGTCGTGATCGGATAGATGGACGGCTCGATCTGCTGATCGACGACGAGGGCTTGCAGGATCCGCTGGAGATACGTCGTCGCGGTCTTGCGAGGACCGACGTGCAGGACGACGCGCCGAGCCATGTCAGGTGCGCCGGCGGGGGAGCAGTGAACGACCGTCTCGACCCCAGAGGTAGCCGCCGACGGCCGCGGCGGCGACAGCGATGACCCAGGGCAGGACGGAGAGCGCGGGTGCGGCGAAGGCGGTCACGAGACCGAGGACCGCAAGGATTGCGGCCAGGAGGAGCAGGGGCCCACCCCATCGTTCGCGCCTGCTCGATCGCGACGGCTTGCGTGCCGGAGGCGTCGCGGCGCGGGGCGCCACGTCCTCCCCGCGCAGATCCGCCGTCTTGCGACGGCCGACCTCGGTCTCGACCTGATAGCCGTGCTCGACGAGCCACCTCGCGCTCTCGGCCTCGATCGCGACGAGTTCGTCGGAGGTGAGGGTGTCGCGCCACGCGCCCTCGCGGCCGTCGGTGATGTGGTTGGAGGTGACGCGCAGGTCGTCGTCCACGCCATGCTCACGGGCGGCCTTGGCGCGCTCCTCCTGGGCGGCCAGATCGACATCGCGGACGATCTGGTGGACGCGTGCGTCATCCACCGGGACGTCGAGGTAGCCCGCCAGGGTCCGGACGAGTCCAGGAACGTCGTCGCGGAAGTCCTCGTAGCGACCGATCCAGACGTCGGACTTCGAGGTCCAGAACTCGTCTCCGCGCAACTCGCGTCGCACGGTGAGCCGGCTCGGCCGGGCGCCGCGCTCGGGATCGTCGGGCTTGAAGCGGCCCTTGCGATAGAGGGAGGCCACGACGTCGCGGGGGTCGCGGTAGGTGTAGAGGTAGCGCGCACCGTCATCGGGGAAGTCGTCGCGATTGAGTGCCGGCCGGAAGTGCACCTTGGCCATGAGCAGGTCCTCGGCGTTCGCTGCGGCGGCCGGGTACTCCTCGGTGGAGACGCCTCGGGGGTTGCGCAGGCCGGGGGCGCCGTCAAGGAGCTGGCGCGCGATTTGCCACACGAGGGTGGATCCGGAGCGGTGCATACCGCAGACGAGGACGAGCACGTCGGCAGTCTAGGTGCCCGCGCCGGCGAGGTAGGCGAGGGCCGCGCCCGCTGCTCGTGCCACGTCATCGGCCCGCACAGCGTCCGACTCGGCCGCCGTGGACGGATCGACGACCAGGTCGGATTCGGAGCCGACGATGATGGCCGCGGTCGATCGCAGCACGGCGAGATCGTCGTTCGCCCAGGCCGTGACGCGCGGGACCCAGGATGCGGGGATGCGCACCGGCGCACCGCGATCGGGGCGCGTGGCGAAGGCATCGCGGACGATGCGCCCTCGCAGTGCACGCATGCCCGGGCTATCCGCCTTGGTCGAGTCGATCTGCCGGTTGAGGGCGGCGAGCACAAGCACCTCGGGCTCGGTCAGGCCGACGTTGGCTTCGAGATCGTCGATGGTCGGTGGCGTCTCGGGAAGGACGGTGCCGACATCGAGGGCGCGACGGAATCTGTGCCAGAGCTCATCGGGCGGTGCGCCGCGCCTCGGGACGGTGACAACGCTCACGGTGCGGGCGAGGGGCGCCCAGCGGTCGACGAGTCCCCCTATCGCGTAGGCGCGCCAGAATGTCTGCTCCGGATCCGCATCCCACCGCTCCGCGAGGGCAGCCGGCGACCCCTCGCCCCTGCGGTCGGCCTGCTGCTGGAGATAGCTGTTGAAGCTCGTGGATCGACCGTTGCGGATGTGCTGCTGCCATGAGCTGGGCAGTACCCGGCCGAGGTCACGGGCGGTGATGATGACGTGGGTATTGGGCACCCCGAGCGACTCCACCAGTCGTCCGGCTGATGCCGCATCGATGACCGAGAGCGCTTCGCCGGAGACGATGGCGGTGCCGTCCCACTCCTGAACCTTGCGCCGCAGCCGGTCCCACGCGCTGCGCTGCCCCTCGGCGCGAGCAGGAGGCACCCAGGGGAAGCTGGCGGTGCCCAGTAGCCCGTAGGCCGCGGCTTCGTGGTTGTAGATCTCGCGTCGACCCTGGAGGCGGGTCGGGTAGAGCACGCCCTCGCGCTTGAGCTCACCGGACAGGCGCGCGAGCACCCGTTGGAGGTACGTCGTACCCGACTTCTGCGTGCCGATGTGCAGCAGCAGGCGATCCGCCACATCCACTCCCGATGAGCAGGGCGCACGCCAGCGCCCGGAGGTCACATCCTTGCACGCGAGACCCGCATGGCAGGCTTCTCGCGTGCGCGTCGCGATCATCGGCAACTTCGATGGGGTCCACGGCGGCCATCGGGCCCTCCTGCACCGGGCTCGCGAGCGCGCCGCCGGGAGCGGAGGCCGCGTGGTCGCCGTGACCTTCGATCCGCATCCCGCCGCAGTCCTTCGGCCGGATCAGGCGCCTCAGGCGCTCACCACGCTGGCTCGACGCACGGAATTACTGCTCGCTGAGGGAGCCGACGACGTCGTCGTCCTTGCCTTCACACCGGAGTTGGCGGCCAAGACTCCCGAGGAATTCGCCCGACTGCTGCGGGAGGATCCGCGTATCGCGGCCGATGCGGTGATCGTGGGCGACAACTTCCGCTTCGGCACGCGGGCCTCCGGTGACACGGCCGCACTCGCCGAGTTCGGCGCGCGACTGGGCTTCGAGGTGGAGGCCCTGCCGCTTGTGGCAGTCGAGGGACGTGACGTGGCCTCCTCGTCACGCATCCGCCAGAGCCTCGCCGAAGGAGACATGCCCGGCGCCGAGGCCCTCCTGGGGCGTCCCCACCGGCTCGAGGGGACCGTCGTGCGGGGGGACCAGCGCGGTCGCGAACTCGGTTACCCCACCGCGAATGTCGAGGTGGCGCAGGGCATCGCGATCCCGCCGGATGGCGTCTATGCCGGCTGGCTGATCGTCGACGGTGTCCGGCTCGCCGCTGCCATCTCCATCGGCACCAACCCGCAGTTCTCGGGCGCCGAGCGCCGGGTCGAGGCCTATGCCATCGACCGTGAGGACCTCGACCTCTACGGCGCCGCGGTGGCGGTCGATCTCGTCATCCGGCTACGGGGGCAGGAGGTCTTCGACTCGGTCGATGCCCTCGTGGAGCAGATGGGGCTCGACGTCGCTGCTGCGCGGTCGGCCCTGGGGGACTGATACCCTCGTCCCCGACGGTCCTAGGGCGGGCGCCCGAGGACACGTGACGACCCCGTCGGGGTCACCGCTCTTCCGGCTCACGCCGAGGCGGCCGACGCGCCCGAGAGGACATCATGTCGCTGGACAGCGCCACCAAGCAGCAGATCATCGCCGAGTTCGGCTCATCCCCCCAGGACACGGGCAGCCCCGAGGTTCAGGTGGCGATGCTCACCCGTCGCATCAGCGACCTCACCGAGCATCTGAAGAGCCACAAGCACGACCACCACTCCCGCCGTGGTCTGCTCATCCTGGTCGGCCAGCGCCGACGCCTCCTTCAGTACCTCCAGCGCACGGACATCACGCGCTACCGCTCGATCATCGAGCGGCTCGGTATCCGGCGCTGACGCATCCGACCGGTGGTGACCGCGCAGGCGGTCGCCGCCACGGATGGGCCACACAACTGAATAGACAACACACATACGACGCCGCGCCGCCACGATAGGTCGGTCCTCGGTAGTGGCTCCCGGGTCTTGACCCGGCGGCCTCGATCGAAGACCGGCTCCCAGCACAGGGCATCACGGCGCGCGTCTCGGTCGTCTACGACCGTCGCACCCAAGGAGTGACCCGTGGAGGGTTCTGTCACCACTGCCGAAGCCGTCATCGATAACGGCTCCTTCGGCACCCGCACCATCCGCTTCGAGACCGGGCGCCTGGCACGTCAGGCCGCCGGCAGCGTTGCCGCCTATCTCGACGACGACACCATGGTGCTCAGCGCCACGACCGCGTCGAAGCAGCCCAAGGAGCACTTCGACTTCTTCCCGCTCACCGTCGACGTCGAAGAGCGGATGTATTCCGTCGGCCGCATCCCCGGTTCGTTCTTCCGTCGTGAGGGCCGCCCCACCGAGGACGCCATCCTCACCTGCCGCCTGATCGACCGCCCGCTGCGGCCGTCCTTCACCAACGGCCTTCGCAACGAGATCCAGATTGTCGTCACGGTGCTGTCCCTCAACCCCGACGACCTCTATGACGTCCTCGCCATCAACGCCGCCTCGGCATCCACCCAGATCGCGGGGCTGCCCTTCTCCGGCCCGATCGGCGCTGTGCGCGTCGCTCTCATCGATGGCCAGTGGGTGGCCTTCCCTCGCCATTCGGATCTGGAGCGCGCCGTCTTCGACATGGTCGTGGCGGGCCGTGTGGTCGGTGACGACGTCGCCATCATGATGGTCGAGGCCGAGGCTACGACCGAGACGATCGAGCTGATCGCCGGCGGTGCGAAGGCACCGACAGAGACGGTGGTCGCCGAGGGTCTCGAGGCGAGCAAGGTCTTCATTCGATCCCTCTGCGAGGCCCAGCAGTCCCTTGCCAATGCGTCGGCCAAGCCCGTGCGTGACTTCCCTGTCTTCCTCGACTACCAGCAGGACGTCTACGACGCCGTGTCGGAGATCGCTTCCGCACGCGTGGCGGAGGCGCTCACGATCGTGAGTAAGGCTGAGCGCGAGGCAGCACTAGATGACATCAAGGCCGACGTGGTCGCTGCCCTGTCCGGTCGCTTCGAGGGCCGCGACAAGGAGATCAGCGCCGCCCTGCGCAGCGTGACGAAGAAGAGCGTGCGCGAGCGCGTCCTGCGCGACAAGGTGCGAATCGACGGTCGCGGTCCGCGCGATATCCGCGTGCTTGCCGCCGAGGTCGATGTCCTTCCCCGAGTGCATGGATCAGCGCTGTTCGAGCGCGGTGAGACGCAGATCCTCGGTGTCACGACACTCAACATGCTCAAGATGGAGCAGTGGCTCGACACGCTGTCACCCGACAATCGCAAGCGCTACATGCACAACTACAACTTCCCGCCCTACTCCACGGGGGAGACCGGTCGCGTGGGCTCGCCCAAGCGACGCGAGATCGGCCACGGTGCGCTCGCCGAGCGTGCCCTCCTGCCGGTCCTGCCCTCGCGCGAGGAGTTCCCCTACGCCATCCGCCAGGTCTCGGAGGCGCTCGGCTCCAATGGCTCGACGTCGATGGGCTCGGTCTGCGCCAGCACCATGTCGCTCATGGCGGCGGGCGTACCCCTTCGGGCACCGGTCGCCGGCATCGCCATGGGCCTGATCAGTGGCGAGGTGGACGGCTCCACGGAGTACGTCGCGATCACCGACATCCTCGGCGCCGAGGATGCCTTTGGCGACATGGACTTCAAGGTCGCCGGCACCAAGGACTTCGTCACCGCGCTGCAGTTGGATACGAAGCTCGACGGCATTCCCGCGTCGGTGCTCGCCGGAGCGCTCGATCAGGCACGCGAGGCGCGCCTGACCATCCTCGACGTCATGGCTGAGGCGATTGAGTCGCCCGGGGAGATGTCGCTCTACGCGCCGCGGATCATCACGGTCAACATTCCCGTGGACAAGATCGGCGAGGTGATTGGGCCCAAGGGCAAGATCATCAACCAGATCCAGGAGGACACCGGCGCCGACATCACGATCGAGGACGACGGCACGATCTTCATCGGCGCGTCCGATGGTGCCGCTGCCGAGGCCGCACGCGCCAAGATCAACGCCATCGCCAACCCGACGATGCCCGAGGTGGGCGAGCGCTACCTGGGTACGGTCGTCAAGACCACCAACTTCGGCGCCTTCGTCTCCCTCATGCCCGGCCGCGACGGCCTCCTGCACATCTCGGAGGTCAAGAAGCTCTCGCCGAGCAAGAAGCGCCTCGAGAACGTCGAGGAGGTCCTCAAGGTGGGCGACAAGGTGCAGGTCGAGATCAAGGAAGTCGACCCGCGCGGCAAGCTCTCGCTCATCCCGGTGATCGAGGGCGGCGACGCCGAGCCTGCCGAGGCTGAGTAACCGACCGATGACAAGGGCCCGCACCCGCACCCTGCTCGAGGGTGCCGATGGTGCGGTCGTGCGACGCACGACGCTTCCCAACGGTCTGCGCGTCGTGACCGAGGCCGTGCCTGGGGTGCGGTCGGTGTCCTTTGGAGCCTGGATCGGCGTGGGGTCTCGCGATGAGACCCCACGCCAGACCGGTGCCGCGCATTTCCTCGAGCACCTGCTCTTCAAGGGCACGACGACGCGGAGCGCATGGGAGATCACCGCACCGATCGAGGCCGTGGGCGGCGAGCTCAATGCCTTCACGACGAAGGAATACACCTGCTACTACGCGCGCGTGCTCGACGATGACGTGGATCTGGCCATCGACACCGTGTGCGATGTCGTCTTGCGTGGCCGACTCGATGCGCGCGACATCGAGGGCGAGCGAGGGGTCATCCTCGAGGAGATCGCCATGAATGAGGACGACCCAGGCGACACGGTCCACGACCTCTACATGCGCACGCACTACGGGGACGGCCCTCTGGGCCGGCCCATCCTGGGTACGCAGCCCTCGCTCGAGGCGCTCACACCGCAGGCCATCCGCGGCTTCTACCGCCGTCACTATGTCCCTTCTCGCATGGTCGTGGCGGCGGCGGGTGCCGTCGACCACGACGAGGTGGTCGCGCGCGTGAGCGAGGCCTTCGCCGATGTCGGCTCGCAGGCCGATCCGCTGGTTCGCGCATCCACCCACCGCGCACACCCCGCTCCGGGCCGCGGGACGCGCGGGATCAGTCACCGGCCCTCGGAGCAGGCGCATCTGGTCATGGGCCTGGGAGGCATTCGTAGGACCGATGAGCGGCGCTACGCGCTCGGCGTGCTGAACGCAGCCCTCGGTGGCGGCATGTCGAGCCGCCTCTTCCAGAGCATCCGCGAGGAGCGAGGCCTGGCCTACTCCGTCTACTCCTTCGTGTCGAGCTTCGCGGACACGGGCTACACCGGAATCTACGTCGGCTGCCTGCCCGACAAGGTCGCGGACGTCATGTCGATCACCCATGACGTGGTGTCCGACGTGGCCGAGCGGGGACTTGCTGACGAGGAGTTGCGGCGCGGCCGCGGTGCCTTGCGCGGCAGCGTCGTCCTCGGTCAGGAGGATGCGGGTTCGCGTATGAGTCGCATCGCCAAGGGCGAGCTGCTGTACGACGAGATTCCCTCGATCGACGACATCCTCGACCGCATCGACGCGGTGACGTCGGACGATGTCGGTGCCCTGGCCGCGGAACTGCTCCGCGAGAGGCCGACGTATGCCGCGATCGGCCCCTTCGACGACCTGCCGGTCTAGCCGCCCCTCCTAGTAGCGCTGGATGGTCTCGGCTTCGGCTGCCGGACCCTGCCGCGCGGACTCCACCAGGACGACGCCGTCGTCCGGGAGAAGGAATCCCTCCGCCACAGAGGCATCGACCCTGGCCTGGATCTGCGCGACGTAGTCGTCGGTCGTCGGATACCGCGATGCCAGGTCATCCGCCGCGAACGGAGTCTGGGTGCCGGTGAGCGGGCAGAAGAGCGGGCCGGCCGTGGTGGGGGCGTAGCTGGCGATCGGCACCTCGATGCGCGGCAGTCGGATCCCACCGAGGGCGTTGGCATCGCCATCGCGCACGATGACACCCGCTGCATCGCGCTGGAGTCGATCGCCGCTCGCAGGGGCCCCACCGGTCTCGTGCCACACGGCCAGCGAGTCGAGCGCCTGATGCCACGCGAAACGCATCGGGAAGTTGTTGACTCCTGCCGGCGCGGTCCACGGGCACGCGGGTACGAACGGCAGCCCGAAGTCGCGGCTGAGGACACCGAGCGCCTGCTCGGCACCCCATCGGTCGTTGTGGGAGGAGCCCGCCACCTCCCAGAGGCGGAAGCGATCGGTGGCGGTGTCCGAGTCGGCACGCCACAGCGACGCCTGAACGCCGGCGAGCTCGGATGAGTCGGGCATGCGCAGCGGGTCGGACTCGGACTGCAGCGAAATCACCGGAGCGCCACGGCCGCGCAGCGTGCGCTGGGAGACCGACGCCGATGTTGACGGCACGACGCCGTCCACCGGGCGCACGTAGCGGAGGTTGGTCGCACCGGTGCCGCGGTAGGCCACGAGGAAGCCGTCGTACACGCGATCGCG
>JBEAQC010000090.1:0-18193 GCA_041164085.1 Actinomycetota bacterium | reverse complement strand
TGTCTGGCGCAGGCTCATGCGCTGACCGTAGCGTCTAGCCAGCGATGTCGGGGATGGCACCGATGAGTTCGCGGGTGTAGTCGTGCTCCGGCTCGGTGAAGAGGGTCTCGGTCAGTCCGCTCTCGACAACCTGACCGTCCTTCATCACCAAGGCGCGCTGCGTGATGGTGCGCACGACGGCGAGATCGTGGCTGACGAAGATGACGGCCGTGCCGTGTTCGCGCGCGAGATCATCGATGAGACGCAGGATCGTGGCCTGCACGGAGACGTCTAGAGCGCTCGTGACCTCGTCGCATAGGAGTAGAGAGGGCTCCGCGGCGAACGCTCGGGCGAGAGAGATGCGCTGCTTTTGCCCGCCCGAGAGCTCCGATGGGTAGCGATGCAGAAACGCTGACGGCAGTTGGACCTCGTCGAGTAGTTTGGCAACCGCCGCTTCGACCTGACGCCGGCCGATGTCTGGACGGAAGAGCCGCAGTGGTCGGCCTACGATCTGGGCCACGGTGTGGCGCGGATTCAGGGATGTCTCAGGGTTCTGAAAGACAAGCTGGATCTGGCGCCGGGTCTCCCGCGGACGTCGATCCGCGCGACCCTGTAGCGCGGTGCCGCGGAAGTCGATGGTGCCGCCCGCTGGGACGTGGAGCCCGGCGATGCACCGAAGCAAGGTGGACTTGCCGCTGCCGCTCTCGCCGACGATGCCCACGGTCTCCCCGGCCGCGACGTCAAGGTCGATGTCGGCGATGACCGGGCTGCGGGATCCGGCGTACGTCGCACTGACGCCGCGCAGGCTCAGCAGTACATCGCCCTTGGTCGGGGCGCCGAGGAGCCGGAGGGAGGAGGTTGAAGGACGCTCGTCGCGGACGCGGAGGCAGCGAGCGACGTGGTCGGCGCCCACCTCCACGAGCACCGGGTGCTGCTCGCGGCAGATGTCGGCGACCATCGGGCAGCGCACGGCGAAGGAGCACTGGTCAAGGACGACTTCGGGGGGAGGGCGCCCGGGGATCGTCGCCACCGCCCTGCGCTCACGCAGGCTCGGGACCGAGGCCATGAGCGCGCGGGTGTAGGGGTGCTCAGGATGGGTGAGGACGTCGCGTGTGGCGCCGCGCTCGACGATCTCTCCGGCGTACATCACGGCGAGGGAGTCGGTGACCTTGGACAACAGGGCGAGATCATGGCTCACATACAGCCCCGCCATGCCCTGGGTCTCGACGAGCTCGCGCAGGAGTCGCGTGATGCGCGCCTGGGTCGTGACGTCGAGCCCGGTCGTGGGCTCATCGAGCACGAGGACGTCGGGGCGGCAAGAGATCGCGATCGCGATGGCGATGCGCTGCTGCTGTCCTCCGGAGAATTGGTGCGGGTAGCGCCGTAGCGCCGCGACAGGATGGGCGATGCGGACCGACTCCAGCAGTTCAGCCTGTCGTTCGCGCAGTGCATCCCCCGAGAGACCCAGGTGCCGGCGCAGGGGCTGGGCAATCTGCTCGCCGATACGCAGGGCGGGGTTGAGGGCGGTGGTGGCGTTTTGGGCGACGTAGGCGACCTTCATGCCCCACAGGCTCCGCAACTGCTCCCGGGAGAGGCAGAGCAGATCCTCGTCTCCGAGCACGCTCTGACCCGAGATGACCCGGGCTGTCGGCGACCGGTAGCCGATCGCGGCCAGGCTCGCGGTGGACTTGCCGCAACCCGACTCCCCTGCGAGGCCGAGGATGGAGCCGCGCTGCAGCGAGAAGTCGACTCCGCTCACGACGGGCACGACCACGTTCTTGGACACGGCATACCCGATGCTGAGGTCTCGGACGGTCAGCGCCGCGGTCATAGTTGTGGCCTCGTGCGATTGGACGACCGGGCGAGGTGGCGCGTAAGCGCGTCGGCGATGAAGTTGAAGGCGATCGACAGCAGGGCGATGCACGCCGCCGCACCGATCGTCGCCCACGGCTGCACCGTGATGAACTTCCGCGACTCCGCAACCATCAGGCCCCAATCGGGGCTCGGCGGCTGGGCACCCAGGCCGAGGAAGTTCAGCGTGGCGATGAAGATGATCGCGTAGGTGATGCGCAGCGCCGTATCAGCGATCACCGGAGCGGAGATGTTGGGGAGGATCTCGCGCA
This sequence comes from Actinomycetota bacterium, assembly GCA_041164085.1. Taxonomy (GTDB): domain Bacteria; phylum Actinomycetota; class Actinomycetes; order S36-B12; family S36-B12; genus Mxb001. The sequence goes on along the minus strand of JBEAQC010000090.1, from coordinate 16,091 downwards.
CGAGGATGCTGGGCGTCCGCTCGCCACGCGCCTGGGCGGACTGGACGAAGTCGCTTGTCACCACCGCTTGGCTGGACCCTTTGACCACCCGCCCCACGCGTGGCACGAAGACGAGGGCGACCGTGACGATCATGACGATCGGAGATGATCCGAGGCCTGCGATGAGGACGAGAACGATGAGGAGTGGGGGGACGGCCATGAGGATGTCGAAGGTCCGCGAAATCACGGAGTCGGTGGCGCCGCCGGCGTAGGCCGCGAGCATTCCAAGGAACCCGCCGATGACGACGGCGAGGGCGACCGCCGCGACAGGGACGAAAAGAATCCCCGTCCCCCCCGACAGCACGCGGCTAAAGACGTCGCGACCGAGTTGGTCGCAGCCTAAGGGGTGTTCGACGGACGGCTGGGCGAGCGGGGGACAGACGCCGATCTGGTCCGGCGGGTAGGGAGCGACGAAGGGCCCCACGATGACCAGGAGGAGCATGATCGTGGTGAGGACAAGCCCGATCCTGCCCTCCGCGGAGGTCACGAGGGTGTGCCAGATGGATGGTGGCCGCCGGGTGCTGGCCTCCTCGACCTGACCCTGGGGTTCGTTGGATCTCACGCTGCGGCTCGCAGCCGTGGATTGAAGTAGATGGCCAGGAGATCGGCGATGAGGCTGATGATGATGAACATCGCGCCGAGGATGACGGCGATGGCGAGCACCATGGTGGCGTCGCCGTTGCCGATCGCTTCGACGAGGAGTTGCCCGATCCCCGGGAAGGCGAAGACCTGCTCGACGACGATGACCCCTCCGAGCAGATAGACGACGTTCAGGGCGACTGCGTTGACCATGGGTACCGCCGCATTCCTCATCGCGTGATCCCACATGACTCGGTTCGGGTGCAGCCCCCGCAGGGTGGCCGAAGCGACGTACGGGGCGTCAAGCGATTCGGAGGCGGACGCCCTCGCGATCCTTGAGATGTGCGGCACCATCGCGAGCACCAGCGTGAGGGTCGGCAGGACGTAGGCGGCCGCGATTTCCCACGGCGTGCCGAAGGTCACCGCCGTCGAGTCGACGGGGAACCACCCCAATTGCACGGCGAAGAGCATGATGAGTGCGATACCGAGCACGAACTCCGGTAGTGCTGCTAGTACGACCGTGGTGAAGAGAAGCGTGAGATCGATCGGAGAGCCTCGTCGTCGTGCCATGAAGGCGCCGAGTCCGATGGAGATAGGAACGGCAATGATGAGCGCGACGAGCGCGAGAATGAGGGTGTTGCGGAACCGGGGGAGCACCGCATCCGCGACCGGCTGATCATTGACGAGGGAAATGCCGAGGTCGCCCCGGGAGAAGTCGCCGAGCCAGCGCGCATACCGGACCGGCAGGGGGTCGGTGAGGCCTCTTTCCTCCGCGTAGGCCTGCAGTGCCTCGGGGGAGGCGTCCCGGCCGAGTGCGGCGCGCGCGACATCCTCGGGAGACTTGAACGTCCCCGCCGCGAAGATGAGGACTGAGATTGCCAGCAGTGTGAGCACTGCGGTGATCAGTATGCGCAAGATCGCTCGGGTGCGGCCCGTTCCACGTGAGTGTGGGGGATCCGGCTCACCGGGATCCCCCACACTCACTTCAGACGCCTGTGCGCTGCTCATGTCGCGATTATGCGGACTTCCACGCCTCAGTGAAGAGAATCGAGCTCGAGGGGTCGAAGATCAATCCGTTGACCGTCTTCTTCGTCGGCCACTGCGTGTCAATGAAGTAGGGAATGAGCATGCCCGCTTCGTTGGCCACGAGTTCGAGGGCCTTCTTGTACACCTCGATCTGCTTGGCCTGGTCGGTGGTGGCCATTCCCTCATTGCACAGTTTGACGATCTCGGGATTGTCGTACCGGCCCTCGTTCCAGTCGGCCTTGGGAAAGTAGGTGAGGGCCAGTGCCTCGTTGGGGTGACGGCGGTTGTAGTAGGAGCAGTACATTGGCTTCTTCAGCCACACGTCGTCCCAGTAGGTGTCGGGAGAGTAATTGTTGACCGACACGCGAATGCCCGCGGGCTTCACCGTCTCGGCGAAGGTCACGGCCATGTCGACGAGACCGCCGAAGACGTCAGAGGTAAAGAGTTCGACATCGATGCCATCGGGGTAGCCCGCCTCGGCGAGCATTGCCTTGGCTGCCTCCGGATCCGGGGTCCGAACACCGACCGTGTCGAGCGGGAAGTACGGATCGTCCGCCGGCGCGGGGCAGTCGCTCGTGACATTGCCGAGACTCTGCTGCGCCGTGGCCAGCATGATCTCGCGACCGGCCGCGAGCTTCATTGCCATGATGACCTTCGGGTTGTCGAAGGGCTTCTGGGTGGAGTCCATAGCGATATCCAGGAAATTCTGGTTGGCCACGGTCTGCACCATCGCGTCGGCCGAGCTCGTCACCGTGGCGACCTGCGTGGCGTCCATGCGATCGCCTACGTCGGAATCGCCGGAGACGACCGACTGGACCTTGGTCGCCTGCTCGGGGATGGAGACTGAGCGGATTCCGGCGAGGTAGGGCAGGCCGGTGTTCCAGTAGTTCGGGTTCGCTGCGACCTCCCAGCCGGTGCCGGGCGTGAACGACACGAGGGTGAATGGCCCGGTGCCGATGCCCTTGCTGAAGTCGGTCGTGCCGTCCTTCACGATGAATCCCTGCCGAGCACCGACGACGAGGCCGAAGAGCGAATCGGGACGCTTGAGTGCGAACTGCACGGTGCTCGCGTCAGGCGCAGACATGCCGCTCGCGTCGAGGCTGTCGGCGAGGCGGGCCGTGATGGCCGAGCCGAGCTCGGGGTCGAGATTGCGACCGATCGAGTAGATGACGTCCTGCGGCGTGACAGGCGTGCCGTCGTGGAAGGTCACACCTTCGCGCAGTTTGAACGTCCACGTCTTCGCGTCGGGAGAGACTTCCCATGACTCCGCCAGCATCGGGATGAGCTCCCAATTGGAGTTGTAGCGCACGAGCCCCTCGTAGAGCGTCGCGCAGATGGCAGCGTCATCAGTGACGGCGGAGATGGCGGGGTCGAGCGTCTCCGAGCTGTTGGCATCGGTGACCGCGAACTGCAGGGTTCCGCCGCGCACGATGCTGTCGCTGGGTGATGGTGCTGCGGACGTTGCGGCGCCGGATGATGCGGCGCCGCTGCTGCTGGCCGATCCGCCGCTCCCGCTGCTGCACGCTGCGGTGCCGAGGACGATAGCGCCCACGCCCACTGCAGAGCCTGCTGCGATGAAGCCGCGCCGTGAGATGGTGCCGTCCGGCTTGGCGCCTTCCTCCGTCATGTGCGTACCTCCACGTTGAAGCGCCTGGAACCCCAGGCAATTGCGGGCAGTTTCGTGGAAATTGACTGGCGCGTCAATGCACTTCACGCAATTGATATCGCTGTGCTTGGAATGTCGGAAGGAGCGTTCGGATCATGCAACTGCGAGTACGATTTTCCCGACCTCGGTGCCGCCATCGAGCAACGAAAGGCCTTCGCGGGCATCGTCCAGCGGCAGGGTGTGCGCGATGGTCGGGGCAATGCCAGTGTTCGCCATGAAGTCGGCCAGCGACTCCAACTCACGGAGAGTTCCCATTGTTGATCCCACAACGCTCAACTGCAGGAAGAACACTCGAGCGAGATCCGCGGGGGGGTTGGGTCCCGTGGTGGCTCCGCACACGACGATGCGGCCACCTGGGCGCAGCGACTTAAGGGAGTGCGACCACGTCGCGTCTCCCACGCTCTCGATCACGAGGTCGACCCGGTCGGGCAGTCGGGCACCGGACTCGAACGCCTCATCGGCACCGAACGCTACGGCTGCCTGGCGCTTGCCTGCATCCCTGGACGTCGCCCACACGCGTGCACCCATGGCCTTCGCCAGGGCGATGGCCGCAGTCGACACGCCTCCGCCGACTCCTTGCACGAGCACGGTCTCGCCGGCGCGCAGGTCCCCGCGGGTGGTGAGCATGCGGTAGGCCGTCAACCACGCGGTGGGCAGGCAGGATGCCTCGACGAAACTCATCGCGGCGGGCTTGTCGACGAGGTTGCGGGCGGGGACGCAGACGTATTCCGCGAGCGTGCCGGGGTGAACTTCTGACAGCAGGCTTCGCCGCGGATCCAAGGTCTCGTCGCCGCCGCCCGCGTCCGGGTCGCCGATGACCGCGTGGACGATGACTTCGCGGCCGTCGTCGGTGACGCCTGCCGCATCGCACCCCAGGATCATCGGAAGGCGCTCGGCTGGGAGCCCGACTCCCTTCAGGCTCCACAGGTCGTGGTGATTGAGGCTCGCGGCGTTGACCTTCACCCTCACCCACCCGTCGGCGGGCTCGGGATCGGGCACGGAACCGACGGTGAGGCCGGCCATGGCGCCGGTGGGGTCGAGTTCGGTCACGGAGGCGGCGAGCATCGCGGTCCTTTCGGTAGACGGTTCGCGGGCGGGCAGCGGCGACTAGTCCAGCGGGAGACCCCGCGCCAGCCGTTTCTCTGGATCGAAGAAGGGCAGGGCGTGAGGGGTGAAGATGCTGCCGTCGACCGCTGAGACCAGCGGGTGCTGGCTGGCGTTGGGGGTGGCGAGGTAGAGCGCGTAACCAATGCCGCACTCGAGGGTCGGAGACCAGGCACCGGCGCGCACGCGTGCGACCTCGCGTCCGTCGGCGAGCAGGCTCTCGCCCGGCCGGGGAGCGCGTGGCCCGACGATCCCGGTGAAGCGACTGCCCGCAACTGCCTCCACCAGGGCCTCCTTGCCGAGGAATGACTCCTTGGTGAGGTCGACGAATGCGCCGAGCCCGACGTCGTAGGGGGTCAGGCTCGGATCCATGTCTGTGCCGTTGTCCAAGATGCCGGCCTCGATACGCCGGATGCCCATGCACTCCAGGCTCAGGCAACGCAGGTCGAGAGCGGCACCGCGATCCATGAGGTGGAACCAGAGGGCATCGTGGTCGACGTCGGGGCCGGCGTAGATCTCGAAGCCGAGTTCACCCGTCCAGCCGGTGCGGGTGATGAGCACCTCCTGGCCGCCGACAGGTGTGACGCGCGCAGAGAAGTAGGGGAGCGGCCCGGCCGCCACGTCGTCGCAGATGTCGTCTAGGACCTGCAGGCTGAGGGGCCCTTGAACCTGTAGCACCCAGACGTCGGGATCGTGCACCTCGACGTCGAAGGCCGTCGCCTGGGCTCGCATCCAGCCGAGGAAGTCGCCGTCGGCGAGGACGTACCAGAACCTGTCGGCCGCCCATCTGATGACCACTCCGTCCATGAGGATGCGCCCTCGCTGATCGCAGGCGAGTGCGTAGCGGGCCTTGCCCGTGGGCACCTTGGCGATGTCGCGCGTGAGCAGGTGATTCAAGTACGCCTCGGCCTCGGGTCCGCTGATCTCGACCGGCTTCTCCGGTACGTCGAACAGGCCCACCTTGCTGCGCAGATGCCAGTAGTCGGTGATCGGGTCCGCGCCGAGGGATAGCGGGTAGAGCCGGCCGCCGTATACGCCAAAGACGGTGGCGTCGTCGGCGTAGTGCCGGATCCAGGGCGATGCGGCGAAGCGCTTGGCACTGACGCGCACAACCGAGTGCGAGTCGGCGTAGTTGGCCATGCTCATCGTGTCAGGAGAGGGGATCGTCCCGGTCATGGTTGCTCCTCGTCGGGCGTCCGCACGGCCGATCGAGCTACTTGCTTGCTCGGCGCTGCAGGTCGCGGGCGATGACGATGCGCTGGACCTCGGCGGTGCCGTCCACCACGGTGAGCATTTTGGCCACGGCCGCCATGCGCGCAAGGGGGTGATCGTGCAGCCATCCGTAGGCACCGAGAACCTCGCTGCAGGTGGCCGTCCCCCGCACGGCGGCATCGGGGGCGAAGCGCTTGGCGTGGGCGATGGCGACTCGACCCTCGGGCATGCCGATGGCGTCGGCTGCTGCCCGGGTGAGGTAGCGACCCGCCTCGACATCCGTTGCCACGTCGGCGAGCATCCAGGCCAGGCCCTGGTGCTCGATAATCGGCTTGCCGAAGGTCACGCGCTCGCACGCGTACCGCGTGGCCACGTCGAGGGCCTCGGCCAGCAATCCCACGCTGATGGCGGCGATGTCGAAGCGCGCGACGTCGATGGCCGCAAGCGCCGCGGACATGCCCGAGCCGGGCGGCACGAGCAGCGCGGCGTGCGCCTCGTTGAGCTCCATGTCCGTGATGGGCAGGAAGTCAGAGGCCGCCTTGCGGTACGGCGCGGAGAACGAGACGCCTGGGTCCGATCCCTCGACGATGAACATCGCTACGTCGCCATGGCCGGGCGCATCGGAGGTCTTGGCGACCACGGCGTAGACGTCCGCAACTCCGCCGAGGCTCACCCACGCCTTGCGTCCGGTGATGGTCCACGAGCCGTCCCGCTCCGTTGCCAGCGTGCGAAGCGCGGTTGCATCCGTGCCGGACTGCGGCTCGGTGATGCTGAAGCAGCCGAGCGCTGCGCCCGACGCAAGGGCGCCACCCCAGCGCTCGAGCAGGGCGCCGGTGGCCGCACCGTTGACCGCGGCAGCGACGGCGTTGTGCATCGACATCGAGAACGCGAGGGAACCGTCGCCCCGGCCGAGCTCCTCGAATACGTCAACGGCCTCTCCGTAGCTCAGGCCCAGTCCGCCCTTGTCGGGAGCGACGAACATGCCCGTAAGGCCGGAGGCGGCGACGGCATCGCGCGGGTACGCCGCTGCGGCGTCCCAGTCGGCGAGGTTCGGGCGTACCTGGGTGTCGACGAAGGCCCGTGCAAGGGCGGAGGCTGCGGTCATGCGCGCACGCTAGCCAAAACTGACTGACGCGTCAATAAGACTTCGAACGTGATCCGGGCAGGTGGAACGTCTCGGTATGCCCATCGACGGAGATCACCTGACCGGTGATCATTCGGGCGCCCGGGGAGGCCAGGAAGTGCACGAGATCGGCGACCTCGTCGGGCTCGACCAGCCGCGCGATCGACTGCCCCTCGACGTACTCCGCCTCGACTGCGTCGGCCGTCGTGCCCCGTGACTGGGCTTCGGCCTCGGCGATGCGGCGGATGCGCTCCCCGCTGACCGAGCCCGGGCAGATGAGGTTGACGCGGACCTGCCACGGTCCTAGCTCCACCGCGAGCGACTTCGTCAGCCCCACCAGGCCCGCCTTGGATGCCGCATAGGCGGTGCGCAGGCCGACGCCGTAGAGCCCTGAGGTGGATCCCATGTTGATGATGACACCATCGCGCTGGTGCTTCATCGCCGGGATCACCTGTCGCGCCGTGAGGAAGTGGCTCACCAGATCCACGGCGACACAACGCGCCCAATCAGTCGGGTCGCAGTCCTCCGCGAGCGCGACGGGGCCGGGGATACCCGCGGCGTTCACGAGCAGGTCGACCCCGCCCCAGCTATGGATGAGGTCGGGGAGTCGGCTCTCGAGCGCTGCGGGATCCGCGACATCGACGGCCATGCAGGTGACGCCCGGCGATTCGGCCCAGGAGCGCAGTGCGTGCTCATCGGGGTCGGCGAGGGCAACCTGCGCGCCTTCGGCCAGCATGCGCGATGCGATCGCGGCGCCGACCCCGGACGCCCCGCCGGTGATGATCACGCGACGGGCGGGGGCGCTCATCCGCGCATGAGTGCGTCGAGGGGTTGGCCAGTCGAATCCCCGAGCGCCTGCCGCATGAAGGCCTCGACGGTCGGTCGCAGCGCTCGCATCGCCGCCGGCCGGCCGGAGATCAGGGCCTGGACGACGAGACCGTCGATCATCGCGAGAAGTTGGGTCGCGAACTCCCGGGCATCGAGGTGACTGAAGGCACCCTGCTCTTGGCCTTCCGTGACGATCTTCTCGACGAGTCGCACCCATCGGTCGTAGGCCGTGACGCTCACCCGGCGAAGGGCGGGATCCCGGAGCGCTTCGGCCCACAGGTGGATCCAGATCGGCCAGTCCAGATGGTTGGAGGCTGTGGGCAGGTTGACGCGGATCACCGTCATGAGACGTTCTTCGGGATCGGTGATGCCTTCAAGCGCTTCCAAGCTCCGTTCGCGTGCCGACTCGATCACGAAGCGGAAGGCCTCCTCGAGGAGTTCATCCTTGGTCCGGAAGTAGTAATGGATGATCCCCGTGCTCGTGCCGATCCGCTCGGCCACATCGGCGATGCGCACATGGCGGAAGCCCACCTCGCCTATCACCGCGCAGGTGGCGACGAGGACCTCTTCGCGGCGCTGGGCCTCGACGCTCGGTCGCGGGCTCACCCGATGTCCTTGAGCTCGTCGGTCATAGCCGTAAGGGTAGTGCGTCATGACGCTGCGGGTGCCACCCGCGGCATGGGCGGCTACTCCCGCAGGTCGGCCGAGGATCGACGCCGGAGGATCAGACCGACGCCGACTCCGATGGCAACGACGAACACGCCGATGATGATGAAGGGCAGCGTGGAAGAGCTACCCGACCCAGACGTGGGGGTCGACGCCGAGCTTCCATCCCCGGACGTCGAGGCCGACGCGCCTTCCGACGCAGGTGCCTCCGCCGTCACGGGCGCGAGCGCATCCCAGGTCCACGTGCCGTACTGGAAGAGGATGGCACCGTTCTCCTTCGGCTGCGAGACGAGTCCCGTGAATCGGTCGGAGCGGTAGGCCGAGAGCTGATCGGGGTAGTACAGGACAAGGTAGGGCATGTCGTCGATGAGCATCTGCTGCATCTGGCGGACGATCTCAGCGCGCCGAACCGAGTCGGTCTCGGTCGACTGCTCCTCCCATAGAGCGTCGTACTCCTCGTTGCAATAGAAGGAGTCGGACAGCGTCGAGTAGATCGCACCCTCGTCCTCGTATGACCTGTTGGCGCAGGTGAAGGCCGAGAGCATGTAGTTCGGATCCGGCTCAACGCCCCAGCCCCACTCGTAGAGGTCGTACTTGCCCTCGCCGTACTTCGTGATGATGACGTCGGTCGAGACCAGGTTGGTCTCGAGGGTCACTCCGACGTCGGCGAAGTACGCCTGAATGTACTCAACAATCTTCTCCGAGTCGGCGTCTCCATCGGACCTGCCAAAGAAGCGCAGAGTCAGCGGCTGACCGTCGGGACCGACACGAACGCCATCCGGCCCCAGGGGATAGCCAGCCTCGTCGAGCAGTTGCCCGGCGAGCGCGGGGTCGTACTCCACGCCGCTCGCGGGAGAGAGGTGCAGGTCGGCGTACATAGGCGGGATCACGGTGCTTCCGGGGGTGCCCAGGCCTTGGAGGAGCCTCTCGGTCATTGCCTCCCGGTCGATCGCCAGGCTGAGGGCGCGGCGCACTCGCGCATCGCGCACGGCCGGGTTGCCGTCACCGATCGGGGTCCCGTCGACGAGGGCCGCGCCGGTATTGAACGCGATGTGGTTGAAATAGGTGTTCTCCGACGCGACTGCCGTGATGCCCGGAGTGTCCTTGAGGTTGCTCCATACGGTGGCTGAGAGGTCGGTTGCGGCGTCGATCTCTCCCTTCTTAAGGGCCTCCCCCATGGCGTCGACGTTCAGGAAGATCCGCCACACCACTTCCTTGACGGCCGGTTCCCCGCGGAAGTACTCAGGATTGGCGGCGAAGCGGATGAACTGACCGGGCCTTCGCTCGATCATCAGGTACGGGCCTGAGCCGACGATGGGTGCTTCCGGCGTGCCCTCGTTCTCGAAGGTCGCGATCTCCTTCTTGTCGATGCCTGACCAAATGTGCTCGGGAAGGATGTAGACGTAGAGCCTCTCCATGATGGGCGACGGCTTGTCGACATTGATGCGGAAGATCAGGTCATCCACCGCTTCCACTGACGTGATGTTGGAGGTGTAGGCGTAGTAGTTGACGGACTCCTGCTTGCCATTGAGGATCCGGTTGAAGGTATAGGCAGCATCGTTGGCAGTGATGGGTGTGCCGTCCGACCACACCATCCCGGGGCGGATGTTGTAGGTCCAAGACATCTGGTCGGGCGCCTCCTCCCATGACTCGGCGAGGCCGGGGACAATGGTGAAGTCATCGGCCGCGTATTGGGTCAGCGTCAGGTATTCCATTTGAAATACCTCGTAGGCCGAGCCGGAGTATCCGACGAAGGGATTGGCCGAGTCGATGTCCGACAGGATCCCCAGCGTGAAGATGTCCCCCTCCTCCGCACTCGCCGCCGCGGGTGCGAGCACGGCGAGCGCCGATGCCGTGGCGCTGACCAGGCCGAGCGCGATGACCTTGCGGATCGGGTTCATGGATCCTCCAAAACTGACGCGACCGTCAATGACGGAGTATCCGCCCATAACGGCGTCGTTTTCAACCGTTTTTGACGCATCCGTCAGAATTCTGCCTCACCGCGACTAGCATCGTCGGCGTGCGGAGTGGGGGCTAGAAGTGGTGCAGGCTCTCGATGTCGTCGTGTTTCTCCACGGCTACGCGACGCCGGGGGATCCGCCTGACTCCGCGGTCGCGGTCGCTTTCGCCTCGGTCGGGGCCGACGTCGAGGTCTGCGCCCCGGTCGGACCGCAGGGGTCCTCGCGCGTCGATCCCTTCAACCCCGAGGGGAGGGCGAGTTGGTTCCGCTACGCGACGGATCTCACCTTGACCGTCCCCCAGAGGCCTGATCTCGCCGAACTCGAGGACGTCCACGACTCGCTGTACGGCTATCCCTTCGCCGGGAATCGACGCGGGCTCATCGCCGTCGTCGAAGACGTGTGCTCTAGCTCCGACTCGCGATCAGTCGCGATTGTTGGCGAATCCCAGGGCGGCATCATGGCCGCGTTCCTCGCTCGGGCGTGGTCGCAGATCCACCCCGACGATCCACTGGGTGGCCTTGGCCTGGTCCGCACGGCCCCGGATCCCTCGACCTGGCGCGACCTGCGCCCGGCAAGCGCAGCAGATTGGCCCAGGGGGGAGGGGCACCTTCCCGAGTCGTTGGCCGAGCGTGTCGCGTTGGTCCTCGGGGGTGATGACGAGGTGTTCCGTCCCTATGCCGCGCTGTATGCGATCGGTCCGATCGTCGACGCGCAGCCTGCCGCGGTCGCGAGCAGGGTGCTCCCCGGTGTCACCCACGCAAGCCACAGCGACCTGGTCTTCGAGACTCTCGCGCAGATGCTCGTCGGGGCACCTGACCACGGCGTCGGCGGACTTACCGAGCAGTGATCGCCTGCTCGATGGCCGCAGCGGCCCGCTGCATGGGGGCGATCAAGCCGTCGAGGTCGGCCCTGGTGGTGCGCACCGTCGGCTTGGTGACGTTGAGATATGCCTGGACCCGGCGCGCTCGGTCGCGCACGGGGACGCACACGCCGCACCAGTCGTCGTGATGGTCCCGGTAGTTGAAGGACGCGCCGGTCTCGCGAATCTCCTCGAGCGTGCGACGGAAGTCGATGGGCTCGGTGATCGTGGCATCGGTGAAGCGCTCCAGTGGCGAAGAGAGAAACTCATCCACCTCGCTGTCAGTCCACGTCGAGACGAACATCTTCCCCACTGATCCGCAATGAAGCGGAACTTGCACACGAGCAAGGTCGATCTGCAAGGGACCGGATGCCTTCACTTCATCCACGACGAGAAGGTTGCGTGCCGAATCGACGAGGAGGTATGCGCTTCCGTCGGTCTCCCGGGCGAGCTCCTCCAGGATCGGTCGGCAGCGACGCGCCAGCGATCCGAGGTCAGTCGCCCGGGCGAAGCGTGCTGCGCCATAGCCGACCTGGTAGCGACCGGTTGCCGGATCGCGCTCGACGAGGTCGCTGGCCTCCAGCGAGTTGAGTAGCCGCCACGCGGTGGCGCGGTTGATGCCGGCTCGGCGGGCGAGCTCCGGGGTGGCGAGCGGCTCGAGGCTCGCGGCGACCTCCTCGAGCAGGTCGAGGGCACGATCTACCGCTTGGACCCGATCGGCCATGTCGATCCCCTTCCCCCAGCCGCGATTCTGCCTAGGATACTCGCATAAGGCAACCATGGTTGCGCAACTGCAGCAAGGGGAGAGCATGAGGATCCAGGCATCCGTCCTCGCGGGCGTCGGCGCCACTTTCGACGTGCGCGAGGTCGACCTCGCTGGGCCGCTGGAGGGGGAGATCCTCGTGCGGATCGCGGCAACCGGCCTGTGCGCCAGCGATGTCAACGCCATCGACGGCAAGCGCACGCTCGTGCCGTTTCCCGCCGTGGTCGGCCACGAGGCCGCTGGCGTCGTGGAGGCTGTGGGGCCGGGCGTCGTGGACATCGTCGTCGGTGACCATGTCGTGCTGTCGATCGTGCCCCACTGCGGCGCGTGCGACTTCTGCGAGCGCGGCATCCCCAACTTCTGCGCGACCGCTGGCTCGGCGATGGCGGCGGGTGCACTCTTCGATGGCACCCGCAGGCTGTCAAGTCGCGGAGCAGCGCTCCATCACTTCCTCACCGTCTCGTCGTTCGCCGAGTACGCCGTCGTACCGGCGTCAGGGGCAGTGAAGATCGATCCCACCATGCCGCTGGATCGCGCTGCCTTGCTGTCGTGCGCCGTGCTCACCGGTTACGGCGCCGTGCGTCGAACCGCAGGGGTTGAACCCGGCGCGCGCGTGGCGGTCTTCGGCTGCGGTGGTATCGGGCTCAATTCGATCCAGGGCGCGAGGATCGCCGGAGCGACGACGATTGTGGCGGTAGACGTGTCAGAGGAGAAGCTCGAGCTCGCGCGGCTCATGGGCGCCACGCACGTCATCAACTCCCGCACCGCGAGTGCGCCGGATGTCATCCGAGAGCTCACGGGCGGCGCGGACTACGTCTTCGAGTCCTCTGGCGTGCCGGAGGTGGTCACTGACGCCTGGCGATCGGTCGGGCCGAGGGGTGAGCTCATCCTCGTGGGGCTCTTCCGGCAGGGGACGGTGCTGCCGATCGACGCGGGCCCGTTCGTCAATGAGCAGACGATCCGCGGCTGCTATTTCGGATCGTCGGACATCCGTGAGGACATCCCCGAACTCGTGAGGCTCTACCTCGCAGGCGAGCTGCTGCTCGATGAGCTCATCAGCCATCGCATCGGCCTCTCTGACCTCGATGAGGCGGTCGGACGTCTGCGCCGAGGCGAAGGGGCTCGCAGCGTGGTCGTCTTCGAGGAGGCACTGGCATGAAGACCGGCAACTACATCGATGGTTCCTGGCGAGATGCGTCGTCCGGCCAGACGCTCCCGGTGATCAACCCCGCGACCGATGAGGTGATCGCCTACGTCCCCGCAAGCAGCGAACACGACGTCGGCGACGCGGTTGCGGCGGCACAGCGCAGCGCTCGTGCTTGGGCCGGACTCACGCCGCGGCAGCGCTCCGAGGCGCTCTTCGCCCTGGCTGACCGCCTCGTCGCGGATACCGAGACCATGGTGGAGCTCGAGTCCACCAACTGCGGCAAGCCGATCGGCCGAGTCGCCGGCGAGGTCGGGTCCGCCGCCGATCGCCTGCGCTTCTTCGGGGGCGCGGGGCGCACGCTTGAGGGCAGGGCGTCGGGTGAGTACGCGGCGGGGTACACCTCGATCATCCGCCGCGAGCCCGTGGGAGTGGCCGGGCTCATCACCCCATGGAACTACCCCCTGCTCACGGCGATAACCAAACTGAGCCCCGCCCTTGCCGCCGGCAACACCGTCGTGCTCAAGCCGTCGGAGCAGACCCCGCTCACGGCGCTGCGCCTGGCCGAACTATCTGAGGGGATCCTTCCCGCGGGAGTGCTCAACGTCATCGTGGGTACGGGCCGGGACTGCGGGGCGCCGCTCACTCGGCATCCGGGGGTCGGAATCGTCTCGCTGACCGGTGACACGGCCACGGGCAAGGAGGTTGCGCGCGCGGCCGCCGACTCGATGAAGAGGGTGCACCTCGAGCTCGGGGGCAAGGCTCCGGTCATCGTGCTCCGGGATGCCGAACCCGCTGTCGTCTCCGCCGTGCTGCGCGACGCGAGCTTCTGGAACTCCGGCCAGGACTGCTCCGCCGCAAGCCGGGTCATCGTCGAGGCGGGCGCATACGACGACGTACTGCAGGCGCTCGTCGACATGGTGGGTGACATCACCGTCGGTGGGCCGACCGACCCGGCGACGGAGATCGGACCGGTCACCTACGCCGCGCATCGAGATCGGGTCCTCGGGTTCGTCGATCGAGCGCGCGAGGACGGGGCGACCATTGCGGTGGGCGGCCATCGCGTGGGCGAGCGCGGATGCTTCGTCGCGCCCACGGTGGTGGCCGATGTCCGCCAAGGGAGCGAGATCGTGCAGAACGAGGTCTTCGGTCCGGTCATCACGGTGCAGCGCGCTGCCGATGAGGGCGAGGCGCTGGCGCTCGCCAACGACTCGCGATATGGCCTTGGCGCATCCGTCTTCACCCAGGATGTCGGCGTCGCGATGCGAGTGGCGAACTCGCTGGAATTCGGGACCGTCTGGATCAACGACCACGGAGCGGTGAGCGCCGAAATGCCCTGGGGCGGATTCAAGGAGTCCGGCTACGGCAAGGAGCGATCGATCTACTCGATCGAGGATTTCACCCAGATCAAGCACGTCATGATCAAGCTCCCGGGCTAGGCCATGGACGCCATCGCCCGCCTCGAGACGTTCTCCGACGAGTTCGTCTGCTTCGTTCGCGTGACGACTGCCTCCGGTGAGTTCGGGTGGGGACAGACGTCCACCTACAACGCTGACATCACCGCCACGGTGTTCCACCGGCAGGTCGCGCCCTGGGTCGTCGGCCAGGACTCGGCCGACATCGCCGGGCTCGTGCGACTGGTCGAGGAGCGTGAGCACAAGTACCCGGGCAGCTATCGCTGCCGGGCACTCTCCGGGCTCGACACCGCGCTGTGGGACCTGCGGGGTCGGGTCGAGGGCAGGCCCGTCGTCGAGATCCTCGGTGGGTGCCCCGGACCGCTGCGCGCCTATGCGTCGAGCATGCGGCGCGACATCACGCCCGCGGACGAGGCCCATCGCCTCTGCGCACTGCGCGATGCACACGGTTTCGACGCCTTCAAGTGGCGGGTGGGCGCCGAGTGCGGTCGCGACGTCGATGAGTGGCCAGGGCGGACCGAGGAGGTCGTGTCCACCGTCGCGCGTGCTCTCGGACCCGGAGTCGATCTGCTCGTCGATGGCAACAGCGGATTCTCGCCAGCACGAGCGATCGAGGTAGGCCGGCTGCTCGAGGCCGAGGGCGTGGGCCACTTCGAGGAACCCTGTCCCTACTGGGAACTCGAGCAGACGCGGCAGGTGACCGCCGCGCTCGACATCGACGTCACCGGCGGTGAGCAGGACTGGGACCTCGCGACCTGGCGTCGCATGATCGACATGCGTGCCGTCGACATCGTGCAGCCCGACGTGATGTACATGGGTGGGATCCATCGCACCCTCGAGGTAGTGCGCATGGCGGCTGAGGCCGGCCTTCCCGTGACGCCGCACAGTGCCAATCTCTCGCTCGTGACAATGTGCACGATGCACCTACTCGGTGCCATCGACAACGCGGGAAAGTACCTGGAGCTGTCCATCGAGGGTCCGGACTACTACCCGTGGCAGCAGGGGCTCTTCCTGGGCGATCCCTACGCGGTGACGGATGGACACGTCCAGATTCCCGAGGGGCCGGGGTGGGGTGTGGAGATCAATCCCTCGTGGCTGGAGCGCGCGGACTACCAGGTGAGCGAGCTCGCATAGGCGAGTGCTGCCACGAGCAGCGCGGCGGTCGTCGCGATCTCAACCGCGGCACCCATGACGTCGCCGGTCACCCCGCCGAGTCGGCGCACGCTGCGGCGCACGAGGAGTAGCGCCACGACGAGTCCAACGACGATCGCCACCGGCAGCATCCATGGTGCTCCCGGGATCAACACCAGGCCAACGCCAGTGGCGGCCGCGATCGCGGCGAGCGTCCACGCGGTGCTCGCCCAGCGCGGCACCGTCCCCGCGACGAGGGCACCGAGACCTTCGGGGCGTGCTGCAGGAATGCCGCTCGTGCAGGCCAATGTCGCCGCCAGGCGTCCGGTGGCCACGGCCATGACCAGCGCGATCGCGCCGGCGCCCGCTTCGGTGAGCACCGCTAGGGCGGCGATCTGGATGAGCAGGGTGACCAGGATCGTCACGACGCCGAAGGGTCCGACATCGCCGCGCCGCGCGATCGACAGCGCGACATCGGCGGGCTTGCCGCTGCCGAGCGCATCGGCTGTGTCGGCCAGCCCATCCAGATGCAGTGCGCGGGTGAGGTAGGCCACCAGACCGATGCTCGCGACCGC
>JBEAQC010000089.1:0-3354 GCA_041164085.1 Actinomycetota bacterium | reverse complement strand
CGTAGAGGGCCTCCGCCGCGTCGATGCCCTCGAAGCACTGCAGGCGGATCAGCGGGGTGTCGAGAATCTCGGCGAGCGCCTTGGCGGCCTGGGTCTTGCCCACGCCGGCCTCGCCTTCGAGTAGGAGTGGCTGTGGGAGCCGCACGGCACAGAAAAGCGCGGTCGCGAGTCCCGCATCGGCGAGGTAGCCGGTCGAGGTCAGCCGCTCCGCGAGCGCATCGACGTCGGGGATCGCCGCGTCGATGTCGTCGCCGATGGACGCCACCCTCAGACCTTCGCGAAGGCCGCCGGATCGGCGCTGAATCGCTCCAGGCAGCCCTGGCAGCAGAACCACCAGGTATCGCCGTCGATCTCGGCATGGAGTGAGGTCGGGATCATCGCGACATCCATGTGGCAGACGGGGTCGACGGCGGTCTCGACCGGAGACGACGTCATCGCGCGGGGCTCCGCCGTCCGCTGAGCGATGATCTCAGCGAGGATGGAGAGGGCGACCTCCTCGGCGGTACGGGCACCGATGTCCATGCCCGCCGGCGTGCGGATGCGCGACTTCTCGTCGTCGGTGAGATCGAGTGAGGCCAGGACGGCTGCGCCGCGCTTGCGGCTCGCGACGAGACCGACGTAGGGCACACCGGCCCTGACCGCGTCCTGCAGCACGGTCTCCTCGCCGTTGCCGTGCGAGGCGACAACCACGGCATCGGTGGTCGTCAGGTCGGGCGATCCGCCGCAGCAGGATGCGTCCCAGGACTCCATGTCGTAGCCGAGCGAGTCGCCGACGCGGGCCAGCGCGATCCCGATGGGAGTGGTGCCGAGAATGCGCACGAGCGGCGCCGGAAGTACAGGCTCCATGAAGATCTCCAACGTGCCACCGGACTGGCAGGGATTGTGGACGACGATGCGCCCGGGCTGGTCGGGCTCGGGGGTCGGTGCGATGCGCAGCAGCGTGCTCTCACGGCGATCGAGCACGGCGAGCCCCTGTGCGCGTAACGTAGCAAGGGCGCACTGCCCTCCGACGAATCCCTCGACCGTGCCGTCGGCCAAGACGATGGCCTCATCACCCGGCTTGGCGGAGGTGGGTCGCTCGGCGAGGACCACGCGGGCGTGCACAAAGGGGATGCGGTCCGCCTGAAGGCGCACCGCTCGCTCGCGAAGGTCCTTGGCCGTCATGCCCATAGTGTGAGGGCTCCGTCCACAAAGGGCATCTCGCCCTCACCGGGCCGGCCGGGACTACCCACGGCGGCGGGCGATAAGCCAGATGATGCCGACGACCGCCACGATCGCCAGCACGGCGGGGATAGCCCGCTTGAGAACCGGTGCGCCCGCGGTGCCGAGCAGGTCGATGCTGTCGGCTGCCTGGGGCAGCGGGGTGGGAGCCGGCGGCGCGGGCGCGGGCTCACCGGATGCTGCCGCCGACGCCGCCGCGGCTGCCTGAGCACCACTGGCGGCGATGACGGCAGCGAGGTTGGCGGAGAACTGGTCGATGATGCGACCGGCGACGTCCTGCATGACTCCGCGACCGAACTGCGCAGGCTTGCCCGTGACCGTGAGGTCCGTCGTGACATCGACGCGGGTGCGGTCGGGTCCTTCGGCGACAAGTTGGGTCGTGACGAGCGCGGAGGCGGTGCCTGAGCCCCGAGTCTCTTTGCCGGTCCCTGCGATGACGGCGCGGTGGTTGGCCTCGTCCTTCTCCACGAAGTTCGCCTTGCCGCCGTAGGTCATGTTGACCGGGCCCAGCTTGACCTTGACCGAACCCGTGAAGTTGTCACCGTCAACACTTCCCAGCGTCGCGCCGGGCATGCAGGGAGCGATGGCCTCGACATCGAGCAGGGTGCGCCAAGCGGTGTCGATGTCGGCGGGGACAACAAATGAGTTCTGGAGGTCCATGCGCGACTCCCGAGGTCGAAGGTGAGCAGGCCGGTGTGGCGTGCGTGGGCTCAGGGCCCGAGACTAGTCGCATGCAGGAAGTGCCGCGACCGGTTGAGGTGCATCTCTTCGCCGCTGCCCGCGCAGCGGCAGGCGTCGACGTCATCGCGGTCCGTGCGGGATCGTTGGGCGAGGTCCTTGCTGAGGCAGTGGCCAAGGCGCCGGGGCTGGGCGACGTGGTCCAGCGCTGCTCTGTCCTCGTCGACGGAATGGCTGCGCACTCAGACGACGTGACAGTACCCGCGGGAGCTCGGATCGACGTGCTGCCACCCTTCGCGGGAGGGTGATCAGCCGCCGATCGCGCTCATGGGGCGAGGCGGCTGAATGAACGACGGATCGTTGATGCCGTGACCGGGCAGCTTGGCTTGGACACTCGCGTGAAGGCGCCGACGGACCTCCACTTCACGATCGTCGGCGCTCAGCGTCTCGTCGCGAAGGACTGCGCGCAGGTCCGTCTCGTCCCGCGCGAAGAGGCAATTGCGCAGTTGGCCGTCGGCGGTGAGGCGCAGCCGGTCGCAGGTGCCGCAGAAGGGGCGCGTGACGCTGGCGATGACACCGACCGTCGCGGGTCCGCCATCGACATAGAACTCTTCGGCGGGTGCGGTCCCGCGCTGGGGAAGCGGCGTAATGTCGAACTCTGTACGCAGACTCGTGAGGATGTCCTCGGCCGTGACCATGTTCGCGCGGTTCCACAGTCCGCCTGCATCCAGCGGCATCTGCTCGATGAAGCGAAGCTGCCAATCCTCGTCGAGCGCACGTCGCAGCATGGGCACGGCCTCGTCCTCGTTGACGCCACGCATGAGCACGGCGTTGACCTTGACCGGAGCGAGGCCCGCGGAGCGGGCGGCAGCGAGACCCGCGAGCACGTCATCGAGTCGATCGCGGTGGGTGAGCTGCTTGAAGCGCTCGCGATCGAGGGTGTCGAGACTGACGTTGACCCGCTCCAGGCCAGCGTCGCGCAGGGGTCCGGCGAGACCAGCGAGGCGTAGGGCGTTGGTGGTGATCGAGATGCGCGGCGGTCGGGGTAGGGCGTTGATGCGGCGTACGACGTCGACCACATCGGGCCGCAGCAGCGGCTCGCCACCCGTGAGGCGCACCTCGTCGATGCCCTCGTCGACCGCGATCTCGAGCACGAACATGAGCTCGTCGGTGGTGAGCAACTCGGCGCTGGGAATCCACGAGGCGAAGTCCGCAGGCATGCAGTAGGTGCAACGCAGCGAGCACCGATCCGTGAGCGAGATGCGCATGTCCCGGTGCCCACGGCCGTAGGTGTCGATCAAGCGCGTCTCGTGCTGCTCGTCCGCGTGGCTCATGCGCAGTTCACCCACTCGTCGGTGCCGTCGGCGAAGAACTGATGCTTCCAGACGGGGATGCGTGCCTTGGTCTCCTCGACCAATGCTGTGCAGGCCGCGAACGCCGCGCCCCGGTGCGCCG
>JBEAQC010000088.1:0-5421 GCA_041164085.1 Actinomycetota bacterium | reverse complement strand
GACCTGGACGTGGTGCACGGCGGCGTGCGCGCACTCCCCGACGGCGATCTCATCGCCCTCAACAACTCCTTCGGCTTCGGCGGACACGACGTCGCCATCGCCTTCCGGAGCGCGTGATGGCTGACACGGCACACGGGAGCGACGACTCCGCTCCCGTTGACCCGCGTTCGCCTCGCGTGCGTCTCGAGGCGTTCTTCGACCCGGGCAGCTTCCACCCGATCACGCCGGAGGACGACCGAGGCGTCCTCGTGGGCGTCGGACGAGTCGACGGGGCCGAGGTCGTGGCCTTCGCGACCGACCCCACCGTGCAGGGTGGCGCCATGGGCAGCGACGGCTGCCGCGCCATCATCAGCGCCTACGACCGAGCCTTCGCCGACTCGTGTCCCGTCGTGGGAATCTGGCACTCCGGTGGCGCACGCCTGCGGGAGGGCGTCGCAAGCCTGGATGGCGTGGGCCGCGTCTTCGCCGCGATGACGCGCATCTCCGGCAAGGTGCCGCAGATCTCCATCGTGCTCGGGCCGGCAGCCGGTGGCGCGGCCTACGGGCCGGCGCTCACCGACATCGTGATCCTCGGCCCGGAGGGTCGCATCTTCGTCACCGGACCCGAGGTCATCCGCTCCGTCACCGGCGAGCAGGTCGACATGGAGCGCCTGGGAGGACCGGACCCGCACGGTCGCCGGAGCGGCGTCGTCCACCTGGTCGCCGAGAGCGAAGCCGAGGCGCTCGAGGAAGGTCGCCGCCTCGCGCACCTACTCGGTCGGCAGGGCTCACTCGACCTCGATGCCCTCGACGATCCCGATCTCGGCGATCTGCTTCCGGAGTCCTCCAAGCGCGCCTACGACGTCCATCCGCTCGTCGACCGCTTCCTCGACGAGGGCACGATGATCGAATTGCACGCCAAGTGGGCACCCAACGTCGTCGTCGCCCTCGGCCGGCTCGGCGGCCGCACCGTCGGTGTCGTCGCCAACAACCCGCTGCGCCTTGGCGGGTGTCTGGACTCGGCGAGCGCTGAGAAGGCCGCTCGCTTCGTGCGGATGTGCGATGCCTTCGCCGTCCCCCTCGTCGTACTCGTGGACGTGCCCGGCTATCTCCCCGGGGTCGGCCAGGAGTGGGATGGCGTGGTCCGACGGGGAGCGAAGTTGCTCCACGCCTTCGCCGAGTGCGTCGTCCCTCGCGTCACCGTGGTCACCCGCAAGGCCTACGGCGGCGCCTTCGTCGCGATGAACTCGGCCTCGCTGGGCGCCACCCGTGTCTATGCGTGGCCCGGCGCGGAGGTCGCTGTGATGGGCTCGGTCGCGGCCGTGCGCGTGCTCCACCGACGCCGCCTCGCTGAGGCCACCGACGAGGAGGCGCGCGCCCAGCTCGAACTCGAGCTCGCGGCCGAGCACGACATCATCTCCGGTGGCATCACCCGGGCTATCGAGATGGGCGTCGTCGACGAGGTCGTCTCCCCCGATCGCACACGCACGACCGTCGCCCGCGTGCTCCTGGATACCCCCGGAGTGCGGGGCGCCCACGGCAACATCCCGCTCTGACGTCACACGCGTCACTCCGGTGTTGTCCACGTCAGGTGGGAGGGCAACCCGCCCTGCAGGTGGGAGGGCAAACCGCCCTGCAGGTGCAATAACGACGCCTCGTGACAGTTTCGGCGGCCTCGAACTGTCACGGGCCGTCGTTTTCGCGGGTTGGGTTCCCGGGACGCATCGCCGCCGTCGAGTTACGCCGCGCCAGTGTTCGCCACACGTCATCGCCTGTGATGGGATACGCCCATGAGCGCACTCCTCGATGCCCTTGATGACGGACCCCTGCTCGGCGACGGCGCCATGGGGACGATGCTGCAGGACCTCGGCAACGACGAGGGTGGTGCGCCCGAGTTGTGGAACGTCGAACGCGTCGACGTCGTCGAGGGTGTGCTCGAGGGGTACGCGGCTTCAGGCTCGCGACTGCTCACCACCAACACCTTCGGTGGCAGCCGGCCCCGCCTGCAGATGCACGGTCTCGAGGACCGGGTCGAGGAACTCAACAAGGCAGCGGCCGAACTCGCGCGCCGTGTTGCCGACCGCCACCCGGGCACCTTCGTGCTCGGCGACATCGGCCCCTCGGGCGAACTCATGGAGCCCATGGGCGATCTCACGGTCGACTCCGCTGCCGAGATCTTCGCTGAGCAGATCCGCGGCCTCGTGGCCGGCGGAGTCGACGGCATCCTCATCGAGACCATGAGCGATCTCACCGAGGTCGAGGCGGCCGTGACGGCCGCCCGCAAGGAAGCTCCGGGACTGCCGGTCTTCGCCACCTTGAGCTTCGACACCAACCTCCGCACGATGATGGGCGTCTCGCCTGCGATGGCCGTGCAGGCCATGGCCGACCTGGGCGTCGACGTCTGCGGTGCCAACTGCGGCCGCGGTCTCGACGAGATGCGCATCATCGCGGCCCAACTCGCCGAAGCCTCGGCCGGTCGGGTGCGGATCATGGTGCAGTCCAATGCCGGGCTGCCCAAACTTCAGGGGGACACCTTCGTCTTCGATGGCACTCCCGAGGAGATGGCGGGCTACGCCATCGAGATGCGCGAGCTCGGCTTCTCCGTCATCGGTGCGTGCTGCGGTTCGACACCCGCGCACATCGCGGCGATGCGCGACGCCCTCGCCTGACGCGGACACGATCGCCCGCCATCCCGCCCCCCGCGTGCGAAAACGACGCTTCGTAACACTTTTGCAGGCCCCGCCGTGGTACCAAGCGTCGTTTTCGGCCCAACGGGCGTTTTCGGCCTAGGCGTCGCCCTAAACGACGTGGTGCAACACTCGCACCGGGGAGTCCTCACTCGCGGCGCGATAGGGCTCGAGTTCGGTATCCCAGGCGAGGCCTAGGAGATAGGCGATGCCGTCCTTGAGCTCTGCTCCCGTGGCCTCAGCCCCGGCAATGGCGGCACGCAGACGATCCTCGGAGACGAGGATGTCTCCGTGTACGCCGATGATGGCGCGATGCAGGCCCAGCGTCGGCGTCAGCGCATAGCGCTCGCCTTCGCGTCCCGGTGACGGATCCTCTGTCACTTCGGCGATGAGATCCGGCATGGCCTTGAGCGCGCTCATGAAGCGCGAACCGAGACCTGGGCGCCCCATCCAGGGCAACTCCGCGCGCAGCAGCGGTGGTGCCACAGGCTGGGGCTGCCAGTCGAGGCGGACCTCGCTGTCGACGATCGAGCCCAGGGCCCACTCGACGTGCGGGCAGAGGGCGCGAGGGACCGCGTGCAGGTAGACGACGCCGCGCGCGCGGGCGGGTGAGCCGGCAGCGGGCAGCATGGAGGGATGGATCGCCGAGGGGCGAGGTGGCAAAGCCGACATGCCGTGTCCTCCTTCGTGAGGTTCGCCTTCCCCTGCGTCCTCACCCGGAGCTGGGCCTGCCCGACAGGGGCGGCTGGGCCGTCCCGGTCAGGCCTTAGCCCTTCACGGTGACACCACCCTAGACCGTGACCCGGGCCGTTGCACGCATTGGATAGGGTCACGACACGCCGCTCGAGTCATCGGAGGAGACATGGCCGTCGCTCAGCCCGCCGTCCTCGCGGACGTCTGGACAGACCGCGCCGAGGGAGTCCGTGCCCTCGGACGCCAGGCCGTCCTGGTCGTCGGGGGCGCCGCCTTCGTCGGCCTGGCAGCTCAGATCGCGGTCCCGCTGCCCTTCACCCCTGTCCCGCTGACGCTGCAGACCTTCGCCGTCCTGCTCGCCGGCGCGGCCCTGGGCTCGCTCCGCGGGATCATGGCCATGTCCCTGTACGCCGTCGCTGGCATGGTGGGTGTGCCCTGGTTCGCTGAGGGCTCCTCGGGATTCGCACTCGCGAGCTTCGGCTACATCCTCGGATTCATCGTCGCGGCCGGCATCGTCGGACGCATCGCCGAACACGGCGCGACCCTCAGTGCGTGGCGCACCGCGGGCCTGATGATCATCGGCAACCTCGCGATCTACTCCATCGGAGTCACGTGGCTGAAGTACGCGATCGACTCCACGTGGGTGACCGCCCTTCAGCTCGGTGTCGTGCCGTTCCTCATCGGAGACGCGCTCAAGATCGCTCTGGCCGCCGGTCTCCTGCCGCTCACCTGGCTCGGCCTGCGCAAGGCCGGCCTGCTGCGCTGACGCGGGCTATGCCAGCGTCGCCGAATCACCATCATCGACGGTGACCTCGACGACACAGTCCACCGGTGCCTGTCCGCGCAATGTGAGGCACAGGGCCGCACGCGCCTCGACAAGGCGGCCATCGGTGTTCCTGACAGCGTGGGGTCCGGAGAAGATCTCCCTGTTGAGATCCTCGAGTGCGGCCATGAGCCGTTCGATGGCCTCGACATCGAGCCCGTCGAAGGGCAACGTCGCACCGGCGAGATCCGCCGCCCGATGACCGAAGAAGTGGCCGTCGGGCGCGATCGACTCCACTCGCCGACCCAAGCCGGTGAACAAGGAGACCTTAAGTTCAAGGCACGGTCAAGGCACGGTCAGTGCATCCTGAAGGTGACGCAAGCGCAACCTCGCCGCGATAGTGACTACGTGGGAGCACCTTCGCGCACGCGCCGTGCAGCGTCAGGATCGCCGAACGCTGACACCGTCGCCTCGGTCTCAGCCTGCAAGGCGTGTTCGAGTTCGCTCACTGAGACCGAGGTGAGCACCTGGCGCAGATCGCGCACGGCGCGCTCGGACAGCGCCGTCAGGCGCTCGGCCACGGCCACGGCCTCCTCGAGGACATCGCCATCGGCCACGCGCCACTGGGCGATGCCCCAGTCCAGCATCTGGACCGAGTCGATGCGCTCGCCAAGCAGGAGCAGTTGCCGGGCCCGGCTCAGACCGACGATGCGGGGCAGGATGGCCGTCACGCCACCGGTGACGAAGAGACCGAGCGCCATCTCGGGGAAGAACGCCCGGGCAGACTCCCCGACGACGACCAGATCGCAGTCAAGCACCCACTCGAAGCCGCCACCCACCGCCCATCCGTGTACCGCCGCCACCACGGGCACGCGGCCGAGGACGATGTGCCGCGTCACCTCCTGTAACTGCTCGACATAGACCTGGGTCGCCTCGCGCGAGCTCGCCTGGTCGGCGTACTCGTGGAGGTCGTCGCCAGCGCAGAAGGCGCGCCCTGCACCGGTGAGCACGATCGCGCGGACTCCGTCGTCGGCCTGGGTTTTGACCAGTGCGGCGTTGAGATCAGCGATGAGCTGCTCGGTGATGGCATTGAGTCGTTCGGGACGATTGAGCGTGATGATGCGCACCGCGCCGCGATCCTCCGTCAGCACCGTCGACATGGCTCTCCTCCTACGTCCGGACTACGCGTCTGGTCTTGCCCTCCGTGCGCGGCAGTGCCCCGAAGTCAAGCACTCGCACCTCGGCGCTCACGCGCAGGTCGGCCCTCGCGGCAGCCTCGAGCCGCCCACGGATGACGTC
>JBEAQC010000087.1:0-8041 GCA_041164085.1 Actinomycetota bacterium | reverse complement strand
CTCGTCGGGGATGGCCCAGGAGGCCAGGTCGTCCCGCCACTTCTGCGCTGCCGTCGTCATGCGGTCAGCCTAGGCGTGCACGGATTCCGCCAGTTATGGACGTTAAGGAGCCCGTGAGCGTCGCCAACGGGCGGTGGGCGTGCAGTCCCCACCCCCTTGACGGCTGTCGGACCCCGGGTCTATCTTTCGAACATCTGTTCGAATATCTGCCCTCAGGAGGTGACGATGTCCCGATCCAGCGCGACCAGTGCCCGACGGTACGCCGCCCCTGTGACGGGAGTGGCTCTTGCGGCCAGGCGGCCCATGCGCTTCACCTGGCAGGGCCGCGGCTACGTCGTCACCTCCGTCCTCGGCCACTGGGTGAGCGGCGCCTGCTGGTGGCGGGCCCCCGAGCAGGCCGATGCCGACACCCACACCTGGCGGATCGAGGCCCGCTCGGGCAGCCGGCAGCCGGGCGTCTACGACCTGTCCTACGCCGGCGGCGACTGGACCTTGCACCGCATCACCGGCTGACCCGCACACCGACCAATCTGCACAC
The DNA here is from genome assembly GCA_041164085.1 of Actinomycetota bacterium. GTDB lineage: Bacteria > Actinomycetota > Actinomycetes > S36-B12 > S36-B12 > Mxb001. The sequence continues at coordinate 7,503 of JBEAQC010000087.1, read as the reverse complement.
CGCCCGACCCGCACGTGAGAGGACACCACCGATGGGAGCTGCGATGAGAGTCACTACTCCGAGCGCTGACCTGCTCGCGGCTGCCGAGCGCGGCCTGGTCGAAGCGACGTACGCCGAGACCGCCGAGGAGCGCTACGTCGGCGCCCATCTGTCCGCCCTGCGCTCGGCTGCCGCGGTGCTCGCTGCGCGTGCGCAGCCGGCCAAGAGTCGCGCGCGACTGCGCAGTGTGTGGTCGGTGCTCCCTGCGGTCGCACCGGAGTTCGGCGAGTGGGCGGAGTTCTTCGCCGCGAGCGCACCCAAGCGCTCGGCTGCCGAAGCGGGTCTGCGCGTCGTCACCCAGCGCGAGGCCGATGACCTACTGCGTGATGCCGAGACCTTCCACGACCAGGTGTGCACCCTGCTGCACATCGACCGGCAGCAGTCCCTGCCGGCGACGGGGTGAGGCACGTGCCGTGGATTTCGCCCACCTTCACGTGGCATCGGCCTATTCGATGCGCCACGGCGCCTCGATGCCGGCCGATCTCGTGGCCCGCGCCGTCGAGCACGGCCAGTCGACGCTCGCGCTCACCGATCGCGACGGCGTCTACGGCGCGGTGCGCTTCGTCCAGGCCTGTGACGCGGCCGGCATCACGCCAGTACTCGGCGCCGACCTGGCCCTCGACCTTCCGCACGTCAATTCCCGATACGCCAGTCCCCAGTACGTCGGTGGAGCAGGGCGCCCCATGCCTCCGGGCGCTCGTCCTCCGGACGCAGGGAGGGGCTTGCCCGACGGGGTAGGCGTCCCTGCCCGAGGCGGCGCGTGGGTGGACCCCCGCCATCCACGCGCCGTCCTCCTCGCCCGCGATCGGCAAGGCTGGTCATCACTGTGCAGGCTCATCAGCGCGATGCATGCCGCAGAGGATCACGCCGACTCCCGAGCCGTGGCCGTATCCCTCGAGCAGATCGCCGCACATGCTGACGGCCTCGTCGCGCTGCTCGGTCCGCACTCGACCGTTGCCGAGGCGCTCGCCGCGCGCCGACCTGATCGTGCCGACGCGCTTATCGCGCCATGGCGCGAGATCTTCGGCGATCGCTTGCGCATCGAGATCGTCAGCCATCGCGCGCAGAGCGGCACCTTCTCGACCACTGTCGCTGCGCGGATGCTCGGCTGGGCGCGCGAGCGCGGCATCACCCCGGTGCTCGCACACGCCGTGCGCTACGCCGAGCCGCGCCAGGGCCGCATCGTCGACGTCCTCGACGCCACGCGCCGACTCGTCGCCCTCGACGAGCGCCACCGCGATCGCGTCAACGCCCAAGGCCACCTCACCTCCACCGCCTTCATGGCCGACCTCGCTGAGGAGATCGCCCGAGCCGCGGGCACCGGCTGGCGTTCCGCGCAGGATCTCCTCGCCGCCGCGGTCCAGGTCGCGGGGGAGTGCGCCCTCACCCCGGCCGACCTCGGTATTGGCGAGGTCGTCGTACCCGAGCTCGACGTCGTCGCCCCGGGTCAGCGGGTCCCCGCCGACGCACTGCTGCGCACACGCTGCGAGTCCGGGCTCGACCGCTATCGCGGTGCCGAGCGCATCGCCGCGCGCCACCGTCTCGAGGATGAGTTGCGCACCATCACCACCCTCGGCTTCGCCACCTACTTCCTCACCGTCGCCGAAGTCGTCGATCTCACCCGGGCCTTGAGCATCCGCGTCGCCGCGCGCGGTTCGGGTGCCGGCAGCCTGGTCAATCACCTGCTCGGCATCTCCGGCATCGACCCGATGCGCCACTCCCTGCTCATGGAGCGCTTTCTCACCCCGCTGCGCCGTGAGTTGCCCGACATCGACATCGACGTCGAGTCCGCGCGGCGGCTCGAGGTCTACGACGCGATCATCGAGCGCTTCGGCGTCGAGCGCGTCGCCACGGTGTCGATGATGGAGACCTACCGCGTGCGCCATGCCATCCGCGACGTCGGCTCCGCCCTCGCCATGCCGCCCGGTGAAATCGACACCCTCGCCAAGGCCTTCCCGCACATCCGCGCGCGCGGCGCCCGTCAAGCGCTCGCTGACCTGCCTGAGCTGCGCGACTCCGGCATCGGCCGGCTCACCGCCCGCGGCGAGCTCGACCACTTCTGGGATCTCGTTGAGGGCCTCGACGGCCTGCCCCGTCACATCGCCATGCATCCCTGCGGCGTGCTGCTCTCCGACGCCAGCCTCCTGGACCGCACCCCGGTCGAGCCGAGCGCGCAGGGCTATCCGATGAGCTCCTTCGACAAGGACGACGTCGAGACCCTCGGCCTGCTCAAACTCGACGTCCTCGGCGTGCGCATGCAGTCCGCCCTCGCCCACGCCGTTGCCGAGATCGAGCGCATCGATGGCGAGCGCATCCATCTCGACACCGTGCCGCTCGACGACCCCGCGACGTACACCCTCATCCAGTCCACGCGCACCCTCGGCTGCTTCCAGATCGAGTCACCCGGCCAGCGCGAGCTCATCGGCAAGTTCGCGCCCGACAATTTCAACGACATCATCATCGACATCTCGCTCTTTCGGCCCGGCCCGGTGAAGTCCGACATGGTCACCCCCTTCCTGCGTGCGCGGCAGGGCTGGTCCGATCCGGTCTACATCCACGACGATCTGCGCCCGATCCTCGCCGAGACCTACGGCGTCGTCGTCTTCCACGAGCAGGTGCTGCGCATCGTCGCGACCATGACCGGCTGCTCCCTGGCCGAGGCCGACGAGACGCGCCGGTCCATGGGATCGCCCGAGGGCCAGGACGACGTACGCGCGTGGTTCTATCCCGCCGCACTCGCCCACGGCTACGACCTGCCCACCGTCGAGCGGGTGTGGGAGGTGCTGCGTGCCTTCGCGTCCTTCGGCTTCTGCAAGGCCCACGCCGCGGCGTTCGCGCTGCCGACGTACCAATCCGCGTGGTTCAAGGCCCACCATCCAGCAGCGTTCCTCGCCGGCGTGCTCACCCACGACCCCGGGATGTATCCCAAGCGGCTCATCCTCGATGACGCCCGCAGCCTCGGCATCACGATCCTCGGCCTCGACATCAACAGGTCGGAGCAGGCGTACACCGTCGAGCACGTCGGGAATCTCGGAGATGAGTCGAGCTCCTATGCCATCCGCGTCGCGCTCGCCGACGTCAAGGGGATGAGCGAGGCCGAGATGGAGCGCATCGTCGAGCGCCGCCCCTACTCCTCCCTCGCTGACTTCTGGCGTCGCGCGTCGGTGAGCCAGCCGGTCGTCGAGCGCCTGGTGCTCACCGGAGCCTTCGATGCGCTGCACGGGATCGGGGTACGCCGGGAGGCCCACCGCACGGCCGGGCGCATCACCCGGCGCGACCTGCTGCTCCAGGTGGCCGACCTCGCGGCCGGTAGGCCGCGGCCTACTCGCTCCGAGAGCGCCGTCGAGCAGCTCAGTTTCGATGCCCTCGCCCCCGACACCCCACCCCCACTCACCGGCCTGCCCGAGATGGGGCCCGCCGACCGGGTGCGTACCGAGGTGGAGGTGCTCGGCCTCGACGTGAGCCACCACGTCGTCGACTTCTATGCGCCGATGCTCGACGCGCTCACCGCCACGCGCCCACCTCTGGTGCGCGGGCGCGACTTCCTCGCCCTGCGCTCGCAGGCCGAGATCCTCATCGCGGGAGTCAAGGTCGCGGTGCAGACCCCGCCGGTGCGCAGCGGCCGACGCGTCATCTTCCTCACTCTCGACGATGCGACCGGACCGGTCGATGCGGCGTTCTTCGACGACGTGCAGGGCCCCTACGCCTCGACCGTCTTCAGCTCGTGGCTGCTGCTCGTGCGCGGCGAGTTGCGCCGCACCGGTCCGCGCGGTGTCTCGCTGCGTGCCACCGGTGCGTGGGATCTCGGCGCCGTCCACGAGGAGTGGCGGACCGGGGGAGTGGAGGCGGTGACCGAGATGGTGGCTGCCTCGCCGCGACCGACGCCGTCCGAGGGTTCGCGTCGCGTGCTCGTGCACGCCAGCGGATTCCGGCAGTCGCCGTACGCCGACATCAAGCCCTCCGGCGGCGATCACGCCAAGGCGCCCACGCCGGCCAAGGTCGCCCCGTTGAAGCTCTGGCACTCCAGTCCCGGGAGCAGCGGATGGTAGGCGCGAGTTCAACGCTGGGTGCGGGGCCGATCCAGGCGAGGATGGGGCCATGAGGATGGGGTCATGAGTCGCAGCCAGTTGCGCCGCACCCCCGGCGCCACGGGCCTGGGCACCGACGACACCGGCTGCCCGATCCTCCATGTCGACATGGACGCCTTCTATGCCTCCGTCGAGCTCGTCACGCGCCCCGAGCTGCGCGGCAAGCCGGTCATCGTCGGTGGTGGGGGACGCGGTGTCGTGCTTTCGGCGACCTATGAGGCCCGTGCCATGGGCGTGCACTCCGCGATGCCCATGTCGCGCGCGCGCCGGGTCGCACCCGACGCGATCGTCCTCGAGCCTCACCACGAGCGCTACGCCGAAGTCAGCGCGGGCGTCATGGCGTTGTTCAACTCCATCACCCCGCTCGTGGAGCCGCTCAGCCTCGATGAGGCCTTCCTCGACGTCTCGGGCGCGCTGCGCAGGCTCGGCTCACCCACCGCGATCGCCGAACTCATCCGTGCACGCGTCTACGACGAGCAGCGCATCACCTGCAGTGTCGGTGTCGCCCCGACGAAGTTCGTCGCCAAACTCGCCTCCACCCAGATCAAGCCCGACGGACTGCTCGTCGTACCGGCCGACCAGGTGACGGCGTTTCTCCACCCTCTGCCGGTCGGCGCGCTCTGGGGCGTGGGGGAGCGCACCGAGGAGCGGCTGGTCGCCCTCGGCCTGCGCACCGTCGGCGACATCGCACACACCCCGGTCGACACTCTGGTCCGCGCCCTCGGCCAGGCGTCGGGCCAGCGTCTGCACGACCTCGCGTGGGGCCGCGATGACCGCGATGTTGTGCCCGATGCGACAGAGAAGAGCATCGGCAACGAAGAGACCTTCGCCCGTGATGTCGATGATCCCGAGGTGATCGCCCGCGAGATCCTGCGCCTGGCGCAGAAGGTCGCCGCTCGTGCGCGGCGTCACGAGATCCGCGGCCGCACCGTCGTGCTCAAGATCCGCTTCGCCGACTTCACCACCATCACCCGATCGCGCACCCTCGATACCCCGACCGACATCGGCCAGGTCATCTACGACACGGCACTCGACCTCTACGCCGCACTGAGGCTGCAGCGTGCCCGCATCCGGCTGGTCGGGGTGCGACTCGAGGGCCTCATTGCCCTCGAGGACGCCGTCGAGCAGCTCACCCTCGACGACGGCTCCGCCTCTCCGGTGGACCGGCGGGCCGCCGAGGTGGCCGCCGACCGGCTCCGCGACCGCTTCGGCCAGGACGTCGTGCGCCCGGCCCGGCTATGGGCTGACGACCCCGATTGACCGCCGGCTCCCTCATGGGGAGGGGGATGCGTGCCAGCCCGACAGGGGCGGCTTGGCCGACCCGCCGTGCCAGCCCGACAGGGGCGGCTTGGCCGACCCGCCGTGCCAGCCCGACAGGGGCGGCTTGGCCGACCCGCCGGGCCAAATCGACCTGCCGGGTTTCCAGACCGGGCGATCCCGCCTATCCTGTGGAGAAGCCCACGAGGGGAGGTTCCGCGGTGCCACTGTCCGAGCACGAGCAGCGTCTGCTGGAGCAGATGGAGCGCGCCCTCTATGCGGAGGATCCCAAGTTCGCGACGTCCCTGCGCAGTGCGTCGGCCGGTCGAGCCAGCCGCGGTCGTGCCGCCCTCGGTGTCCTGGTCCTCCTGGGTGGTGTCACCCTTCTCATGCTCGGTGCGATCCTGCCGATGATCGCCCTCGGAGTGGTCGGCTTCCTCGTCATGATCGTCGGCGCCACGTTGGTCTACCTCGGTCTGCGCGGCCGTCCCGCTGCCGCAGCGACTGCTGAGGGCGAGGCCGCTCCCGAGGCCAGCGCCGGAGCTGCGCCGCGACGTGCGCCCAAGCAGGCGCCGGGCTTCATGAATCGACTTGAGGATCGCTGGCGCAAGCGCCGCGATGAGGGCCCGCAGCAGTAAACCTGCTTCGATCTACCCGCTCACACCTGTGCGTTGACGCGCTCGTGCGTCACCGCGCTGTCCTTGATTCCCCCACCCAGCAAGGAAGCCGGCGCCAAGCGCGCCCGGATCCGGCGCGAGCGCACCGCGCCGCGATCCGCTGCCTTCCGTAGCACCGCGAGATCCGCGCGCAGCTCACTCGGCCCGGGTGGCACGACGTCAACCGACGGCGGTGCGTAGCGCACCTGCTCGATCCACCACACCAGTCGGCGCAGGGCCGCGCGCTCTGACTCACCAAGCCGGACCTGACGGGCCAGCGCATTCGCAACTTCGCGCGGGGTGGCGGCGGTCGACCAGGACCAGCCCAGATCGGTGATGCTCTCGCCGAGGTCGCGCCAGGTGAGCTCGATGCGCGCGCGGGGCTCCGGGCGCGAGGTGCGCCGACGACGACGCCAGGCGATCACGAGCGACGGGGTGGCGAGCAATGTGAGGACCGCGAGCACGCCGACCACGATGAGCAGTCCCGGTGGCCCCGACGTGCCCGCACCCGGCAGGGGAGCGGCGGCTTCCGGCGTCGTCGGTTCGGGAGCCTCGCTGGGCACAGGCGCATCCGGCGACTCGCGATCGGTGCGATCGCGGGAGTAGTCGGGCTGTACGACACCGGCGCCGACGCGAGGGGTTGGCTCGAAGCGCACCCAGCCGATCCCGTCGAACCACAACTCTGGCCACGCGTGCGCATTGCGTGCCTGCACGACGTATTCGCCGTCGTCGGTGAGGCGGCCACCGGTGAAGCCGACGATGACGCGAGAGGGGATACCTGCGGCGCGTGCCATGAGCGCCATCGTGCCGGCGAACTGCTGGCAGTAGCCGATGCGCTCGTCGAGGAAGGACTCCAGCGGATCGGCGCCGGGTGGTGTCACGACGTTGGTGCTGTAGGAGAAGCCGCCGTTCTCGGTGAAGAAGTCGACGATCGCCTGCGCCCGGGCGTAGGGCGTCTGCGCATTGGCCGTGACCTCTTCGGTGATGAGATCGAGTTGCGGGCTGATGGTGTCGGGCAGTCGCAGATAGGGCAGGAGGGGGTCGGGAGCGCGGCGCGTGGCGTCACGCAGTTCCGCGCGCGTCGGATCGACGTCGTAGGACGTCACGGAGTACGCCGCATCGCGGCTGGAGACGCCGACGCCGCCGACGGTGCGCGTCTGCGGATCCCACGTCCAGCGCTCATCGAGCGGCTCGTCGAGTGAGGTGATGACCGATCCGGCGTAGGGGACGGGCAGTTGGGCGTTGTCGAGATCGCTGATGCGCACATCCCATGTCGACTCGGTGACGTTGGCGACCTTGCGCAGTTCCGGCGGCCCGAGAGGGTCGCTGACGGGCACGCGGATGGGCGCATCGCTGCCGCGCCACGTGACCCCGTCGAAGACATCGAGGCTCACCAGGCGGAGGTAGCCGTCGTTGTCACTGTCGGTGCGATAGCGCAGCACCTCGCGGTCGGGGTTGTCGAC
>JBEAQC010000086.1:0-4349 GCA_041164085.1 Actinomycetota bacterium | reverse complement strand
CAGGGTCGACGCCGTCGATGCGCACGGTGCCGGCGTTGGGGCGCCGCAGTCCGACGAGGGTCGAGAGCAGGGTCGACTTGCCGGCTCCGTTGCGCCCCATGAGGGCGACGATCTCGCCCGGAGCCACATCCAAGGTGACGCCGCGCAGTGCGTGCACCGCGCCGTACGACGCTTGCGTGCGATCGACCGCGACAACGGGCGGGCGCCGGATCGCGATGTCCTGCGCGCGCACCGGTTGGGCGTGCAGTCGTGCGCGCAGATCCCCGGCCTGGCGACGTGCGTCGCGCACCGACAGCGGCAGCGGATCCCACTCCGCCAGTCGTCCGAGCCTCACGACCGGCGGTGCGACGGGCGACGTCGCCATGACGGTGCCGGGTGAGCCGACAACGAGTGGTTGCGCGCCGCCGGGGACGAAGATCACGCGGTCGGCGTACTCCAGCACCCGCTCGAGTCGATGCTCGGCCAGGACGACGGTGATGCCGAGGTCGTGCACGAGCCGCTGGAGGGTGGCGAGGACCTCCTCTGCGGCGCCCGGGTCGAGGGCGCTGGTCGGCTCGTCGAGCACGAGCACCCGTGGGTGCGACGTGAGGACCGCGCCGATCGCGACGCGTTGGCGCTGGCCGCCGGACAGCGACAGGAGAGCTCGATCGCGCACGTCTGCGAGTCCGAGCAGATCGAGGGTCTCCTCCACTCGTCGACGCATCGTCGAGGGGGTGATGCCCAGGCACTCCATGCCGTAGGCGAGTTCCTCTTCGACCGTGTCAGTGACGAACGACGACATCGGATCCTGCGGCACGACACCGACGACGTCAGCCAGATCGCGTGGATGGTGGGTCGATGTGTCGCGCCCAGCGACGCGCACGCGTCCGTGGACGGTGCCTCCCGTGAAGTGAGGCACGAGCCCATTGATCGCTCGCAGGAAGGTGGACTTGCCGCTGCCGGTCTCGCCGACGACGAGGACGAGCTCGCCTTCATCGATGGTGAGCCTGACGTCGGCGAGCGTCGGCGCGGACGCCCCGGAGTAGGTGATCGTGACGCTGTCGAACTCGATGACGGGATTCATGGCGCCCGCCCCGGCGGGGGTGGGGCGATGAAGGCGGGCAGCGCGCTGACGAGGATGGCAGCCACCGCGAGCGCGGGTACGGCGGGCCAGCCGATGGGATCGACGGGTGCAATCAAGCCCCGCGCACCCGTGATGCTCAGCCACACGACCGCGGACGCCGTGATGGCCCCGCACGTGGTCACGCCCCACTCGGGCCACCCCCACGGGTCGGGCCGGTAGCGCGTGCGCACGGAGCGCCGCCCCGCGAGGGCGAATCCGACGACGCTGAGGGCCAGGCCGATCGCGAGCATGGGCAGGCCGAGAGCCGCGGGTGCCGACGCGTCGAGCAGCGCGTACGTGCCGATGATGACCAGGACCAGCGCGGAGAGCAGAGCTGCGGCGGTTGCACGTCGCAGGAGCGGGGACCGGGTCGCCTGGCGACCGTAGCCGCGCGAGTCCATCGCTGCGGCGAGCATGACCGAGCGCTCGAGCGCGCCTTCGAGGACGGGAAGTGCGACAGCTGCTGTCCCGCGCACTCCGCCGACCGTGCGTCCACGCAGGCGTCGAGCGGTGCGGATGCGATCGAGGTCAGCGACCAACTGCGGAGCGAAGGTCACGGCCACGACGACTGATAGGCCGAACTCGTAGAGCGCGGACGGCACGGCCTTGAGCAGGCGCGCGGGGGAGGCGAGCGAATTTGCCGCGCCCACGCAGATGATGATGGTTGCCAGTCGCATGCCGTCGTAGAGCGCAGCGACAAGCGACTCCAAGGTGACGGCCCCTCCGAGGCGCACACCGGCGAAGAGTTCGGGGAGTGTCAGCGCCGGGAGGGTAACGACGACGGTGGTGCCGATGGGCGCTGACACGATCGCCTGGAAGAGCACGCGGATCACGATGATGATGAGCCCGAGCTTGAGGAAGACGCTGAAGGATCGAGCCCAGGGCGATGGGCTGCGTCGCGCGGCGACGACGTACGCCGCCACCGCGACGATGAGCAGCAGCAGCAGGGGATTGGTGGTGCGCGACGCGGCGACGGCGAGGCCCGCAGCCCACAGCCACCATGCGCCGGGGTGCAGCAGTCGCGGTAGTCGGACGCGCGGTGGCTTCGACCCTGTCTCGTCGGATGCTCGAGACACATCGAGGGTGGTCACGATGCTCTCCGCATGCGCATGATGGCTGCGCCGCCGAGTCCGGCGATGCCCACGACCGCGATACCGGCGACGAGCGCTCCACCGACTCCACCGCCCTGTGTCGGAGGTTCGTCGAGCGGGGTGGTGAGCAGGGAGTAGCTCGGCTCCGGAGACCGGGGGAGATCTGCGGGCGTTGCGGACGACGTGCTCGGTGCTGCGGTGGTGGGCTCGGATGACGGAGGCGTCTGGTCAGCCAGCGTTGCTGCTGCGGCGACCTCCCTGGCGGCAACGGAGGCGCTCGGTGCCGGCGATGATGTCGACGGTGACGTCTCGGTGGTGACGGTCGACGTGGGCGCCGGCGCCGTCGGTCGAGGTGATGCGGTCGGCGTCGGTGACGTCGTCGGCTTGGGTGACTTCGTCGGCGTCGGAGCGGGTGCGGGATCGGCGATGACCTCGGCGCACTCACCTGCCGGATAGCCGCCGATGCCGCAGATCAGACCTCGCTCGGCCCGCACCGTTGCCGCGGCTCGGAGGACGTCGTATCCGGTCGCGCGTTCCTCGGCCACGACGCACATCGCCCACGCTCCCGGCGGTAGCTCCCCCTCGGGGGCATCCGCGGCGGCGCCGGGGTCGACGATGACGGCAACTCGCTTGCGGCCGTCCTCGGCTGACGTGGCGCCGCACACCGCATCGAAGTCCGCGGCGATCGACGGAACGTGGTTGCCCTGCACGCCGCTGACGGAGAAGCGCCACCCTTCGACCGTGCCGTCACCGGGCACACGGAATGCCGGGCCAACGTTGGCGAAGGACCAGCCCGACTCGGCGCCGACCCAGTAGGACCAGTAGCGGTACGCCGCTGCGTGGCTGATCGCTGGCGCAACAGCGGCGGGCACGACGACAGCGATCGCGGCGGCCAAGGCCACCGTGATCGCGCGTCGTCGTGCTCTCATGTCCGCAACCTTCAGTCTTGGATCGTGTCGAGAAGGCGCATAGTGATGTCGATGCCGCCGAAGTCCGTGGCGTCACTCCCGGTTGCCTTGGTCACCAGCAGGAGAGTGCCGAGCGCCGCGGGCCGGTCGGCGGTGCCATCGTTGACGTAGGCCTGCGCATTGGCCTCGAGTGATGTCAGCGCGAGTTGCGTGGCCCGACCCGAGGTCCGGGACGCGACCATCCCCACGATGCCGAGCGCCGTGGAGTTCCAATCGGCTGCACCCGGGGTGAAGGGGTCGGGGATCGATCCACCCTGCGCATTGATCGTCGTCGCGATCCAACGTGTGACCGCTGACGCGGGGTCGACCGGTCGATCCTTGGCATCGCAGGTCACGGTCGGCATCGCCTTGCGCTGCGCACGCTCGCGCACCGGGAATGCCTTGGTGAGCGCGAGAAGGCCCTGCGATGTCGAGATGCCGTCGGGGATCGCGCCTGGCTGGTAGCGGATGCCGAATCGCTCGCTGACGGGTGCTTCGCACGGGGAGATCTGCCGCACGAGCCAGCGCGTGGCGGCGCGCTGCTGTGGGGCGTTGCCCTTGACGGACGCGATGGCTTCGAGGCTGAGTGCTGTCGAGGTCGAGTCGGCGGGGCTGCCCTCGACGTATCCCCAGCCACCGCCCCGGAGTTGGATGCGTGTGAGCCAGTCGATCGCGCGGCGCGCGGCCCTGGCTTCGCCATGCTCGAGCAGTGCGAGCGCGGCGAGCGACGTGCTGTTGGTGTCCGGCCCGGTGTAGGCGACTGGGTCGGGGGCGGGGCAGGGCACATCGAGATCGGCGCGGTACGCGACGAAGGATCCGTCCGCGCACTGCTGACTGAGCAGCCACTCGATAGTGACGCGCGGAGCTCGCGTGTCGGTGGCTGCGAGGCCGAGCAAGGCGTAGGACTGGCGATAGACACCGTCGTACGTCGGATCCTGGCTACCGAAGAGTCCGGCTTCGCTGGCAGCAGGTGTGACCTGCTCCGCACTGTGCGCGGGCGCGGACGCGAATGCCACCGCTGCGACCGCGAGGGCGATGAGTGCGGTGGGAAGACGACGCGGAAGCCTCGAGCGACCGGCATCGCCGGCGGGTGCGTGCATGTGCACTCCGATGGTGAGCGACCCACTTGATGCGGTCGGCCACCCGCGGACTGAGTCCGCCTGTGCCGCCACATCCCGTAGACCTCGACGGGCGCAAGGCGGCGGTTGC
>JBEAQC010000085.1:0-3237 GCA_041164085.1 Actinomycetota bacterium | reverse complement strand
ATGACGCCATGGCACGCGAGAGCGGACTCGCGCTGTCGTCGGTCGAGCGCTGGGTCGTCGGAATCTTCAAGGACATGGGCATCGATTCGCGCGGCGACGTCAACCCGCGCGTCGAGGCGGTTCGCCGCTACGTCGCGGTGGCGGGGATCCCCGAGCGGCCGTGAGCCGGGCGACCTGGCTGCTCGCGGGTCTGAGCATTCGAGGGGCCCTGAGTTGGCCGACCCTCCTGGTCGCTTACCTCATCAATCTCTCCGTCACCGCCGTCGGCGGATTCGGGGCCTCCGCCTCCTGGGAACAGCGCCTGGTCGCCGTCACGGTGGCGACGGGAGCGATGTTCTCCGTGCTTGCCCTCGCTGCGCCGGCCGAGCGGCGGATGGCCGCAGGACCGGCGCGTGGGCTGCTCTCCATCGGTGTGTTCGCGCTGGCAGGAGCGGTCCGGGGGGCCGTGGTCGCGGCGTTCTTCCTCGCCTGGGGCGTCGACGGTGGCGCAACGGAGGTGACCCGAGTCTTCGGCGGCATCGCGCTCGGTCTCGCCGTGCTCACGCCGATGTCGCTACTCGTCGATCAGGCGAGGGGCTTTGCGGCCGCTCGGGCGCGGCTGCTGGCCCAGCGTGAGCACCTCACGTCGTCAGTCGAGCATGTTTCCGCTCAGATCGAGGATCGCGATGAGCGCGTGGTCGGGCGAATTCGGGCGGCGCTCCTTGAGGCCTTGGATCCTCCAACGGGCGAGGTAACTCAGGTGTCCGCGACGTCGGCTGACCGGCTCGAGGCGATCGCGCGTGACGTCATCAGGCCGTTGAGTCATGAGTTGGCCGGGACTGTCCCAACCGTGGACGTTGTCGCATCCACCGCAGCGTCAGGGCGGATTCGATGGCGCGAGATCCTCGATGAGGCCACGCGTGGCCGCCCGCTCCTGCCGTGGGCGACCTCGGCGCTCGTGGCCTTGCTGAGCGCTCCCGCGCTGGGTGCGACGGTCGGGGTGTGGTGGGCGATCGTGGGGCTCGTGATGTGTCTGCCCTTGGTCGCCGCAGTCGTAGGGGCTGCTAATACCGGTCTCCGTCTCGCGCTCACCCGATTCGGACTTGCGGCCAGGTCGGCGATCGTCGTCGCGGCCGCGATCGGCGCCGGGATCCTCGCGGGCCTGATCGCCGAGGCGGTCGTGCTCGGACTGGATGGGTGGATCGCTCTGGGTGACGCCCGCGGGCCCTTCATTGCCTTGGCTCTGCTCGTGCCGGGTCTGGCCATCCCCTTAGCGATTGCACGTGGCTCCGCCCGCGCCCGCGGACGTGCGCTGCGCGAACTGCAGGAGTCTGACCTCGCGCTGACGCGCCAACTCGTGCGGTTGCGCCAGGCGCAGTGGTCTCAGCAGAGAATGTTCGCGCGTGCGCTGCACGGACCGATGCAAACGCTGGTCGTGTCGGGTGCTGCACACCTGCGCTCCGCAGCCGAGGGAGATCTGATGGAGCAGGTATCCCAGCTCCGCGGTGACCTGCTGGGACTTCTCGATATGACATCTGCCCGAGGTGATCGGCTCACCTGGCAGGAGGGCGTACGCCGCATCGAGGCGACCTGGCAGGGCATCGCGACGATCTCGGTCGCAATCAGCGAGCGGACCCTCGAGGCACTGGCCGCCGACCCGGTTGCGTGCGACGTCGCCATGGAGATCGTGGCGGAGGCCGTGGGTAACGCGGTCCGGCACGGTGACGCATCGGCCATTGCCGTGGACGTCGCTGTCGTCGAGGACGATCTGCTCATCTGCGTCCAAGACAATGGCCAAAGCGGACTTGGCGTCGGCTCAGGAATGGGTTCGCAGGTGCTCCAGGACTGCTGCCTGCGGTGGGAGCGTCGCTCGACCGCAGTCGGTGTTCGGCTCGACGCCGCGCTACCTCTGGCGTAGAGCCGAGTAGCACCCAATCGTGAAGGATGGCCCTCGCACTGTGCCCCAGGATGTGGGGATCGCAATGATGTCGGCACGACGCACGCGGAGCACGCCCGCGGCCTCGGGGAAGTGCACGTCTGCGCAGGTGAGGATTGAACCCCACCGCGGCGACCTCCGCCGATACGTTCGCCACCCACGGAGGCGCCGAGCCAGGGAGAGGACTATGACGATCGTGACCGAGTCGTTCAAGGCCTTCGGGGCCCTGGCGGATGAGGGGCATCCCTCGGCCGCGTCGCTTGTAGATGGGCCTCGAGGAGTCCCGGCGTGTCGCTTCAGTTCGAACACCTGTTCGTCCTAATGTGTGTCTCGGCGCCACTCTCCACAGCCCCACCGGCGCCAGGAGCCACTGTCGGACCCCCGTCCTACGGTCGCTCCACCCAAGACCGACAGCGCCGGGGAGACCGGCGTAGCCCGACAGGGGCGGCTTGCCGTCCCGCCGGGCCCCAGCGAAGGAGAGGCCATGGCCGCCAAGCAGCACACCCCCAACCCCACCGCGGTCCCCGCGAGCGATCGCGAGAAGGCCCTCGACGCCGCGCTCGCCCAGATTGAGCGTCAGTTCGGCAAGGGCTCGGTCATGCGCCTGGGCGAGGAGGGTCGCGCTCCCGTCGCCGTCATCCCCACCGGCTCGATCGCCCTCGACGTCGCTCTCGGCATCGGTGGCCTGCCCCGCGGCCGCATCGTCGAGGTCTACGGCCCCGAGTCCAGCGGCAAGACGACGGTCGCGTTGCACGCCATCGCCAACGTCCAGGCCCAGGGCGGCATCGCGGCGTTCATCGACGCCGAGCACGCCCTCGACCCGACCTACGCCCAGCGTCTCGGTGTCGACCTTGACAGCCTCTACGTCTCCCAGCCCGACACGGGGGAGCAGGCCCTGGAGATCGCCGACACGCTCGTGCGCTCCGGTGCGGTCGACCTCATCGTCATCGACTCCGTCGCCGCGCTCGTGCCCCGCGCCGAAATCGAGGGCGAGATGGGCGACAGCCATGTCGGCCTGCAGGCCCGCCTCATGAGCCAGGCCCTGCGCAAGATGGCCGGTGCGCTCAGCCAGACCGGGACGACCGCGATCTTCATCAACCAGCTGCGCGAGAAGATCGGCGTGATGTTCGGCTCGCCCGAGACCACCACGGGTGGCAAGGCGCTGAAGTTCTACGCGTCGGTGCGCCTGGACGTCCGCCGGATCGAGACCCTCAAGGGCGGCACCGAGGCCGTCGGCAACCGCACCCGCGTCAAGGTCGTCAAGAACAAGATGGCCCCGCCCTTCAAGCAGGCCGAGTTCGACATCCTCTACGGCGAGGGCA
>JBEAQC010000084.1:0-32118 GCA_041164085.1 Actinomycetota bacterium | reverse complement strand
CACGAGCGCGAGAGCGGCGCTCACCAGCCAGCCGGTGAGGGCGAGTTTGCCAGAACGACCCCGGATCGCGTGCTTCTCGAGTTCGAGTCCCGCGGCGAAGAAAAGGAAGGCAAGGCCGAGTTCGGCGAGCAGGTCGATGGCCTCGTCGAACTGGATCCAGCCGAGCATCTCCGGACCGAAGAGGATGCCGAAGCCCAGCATGAGCACGACCTCCGCGACCGGCAGGCGCAGCAGGCCGACGATCAACGGGGTCGCGGCGGCGATGGCCGCAATGACGAGTAGCGAGGACAACTCGGTCTTCAGGTCGCTCTCCGACGCGGTGGCCATGACGGCGACGAGGTCCATTCGTGCCTCCCTTCAGCGCTGGAGCCTAGTGCTCTAAGGGGCGGCACGGGCAGGCCCTAGTCTCGCCCCGTGGCAGCACGGTCTCGCTGGGCGATCCTGCTCGTCCTCGCGGCGGCGCTCGCCCTCATCTCCCTCGACAACACGATCGTCAACGTCGCCCTGCCCACCCTCCAGGAGGAGTTGGGTGCGACAACGGCTGAACTCCAGTGGGTCGTCGATGCCTATTCGGTGATCTTCGCCGGCACGCTCCTGCTCGCGGGCAGCCTCGGGGACCGATTCGGCCGCCGCCGCGCGCTCGTCGTCGGGCTCGTCATCTTCGGTGCTGGCTCGCTCGCGGCCGGCTTCGCGACGAGTGCAGACATGCTCATCGCGTGCCGCGCCGTCATGGGCATCGGGGGAGCCTTCATCATGCCGTCGACGCTGTCCATCCTCGTCCAGGTCTTCACCGAGCCGCGCGAGCGTGCGCAGGCGATCGGCATCTGGGCCGCAGTCGCCGGTGCCGCTGTCGCGATCGGGCCGATCCTTGGTGGTCTCCTGCTCGAGGTGACGACGTGGCATGCCATCTTCTGGGTCAATCCACCCCTCGTCGTCCTGGCGCTGCTCGCCACGCTGACCCTGGTGCCGGAGTCCTGTGATCCCAGCAGGCCACGCCTGGATCCTCTTGGTGCGGCTCTGTCCACCGTCGGCATCATCGCCTTCGTCATCACCGTCATCGAGGTGCCCGATCAGGGCATCTCCACGGTGACCATCGGCTCGGCCGTGGCCGCGATCGTCTTCATCACGGCCTTCGTGTGGTGGGAGCGCCGGGCCCCGCGTCCGCTGCTGCCAATGGAGCTCTTCTCTCAGCGACTCTTCACCGTCGCCATCATCACGGTGGCGCTTGTCTACGGCGCACTCATGGGCGTGATGTTCTTCCTGCCGCAATTCTTGCAACTTGTGCAGGGGGACTCACCGCTGCAGTCGGGGGTCGCGATGCTGCCCGCGGCTGGCGGGCTCTTCCTTGCTTCCCTCTTCAGTCCGCGGTGGGCCGAGCGATTCGGCACCCGGCGCATCGTCGTGAGCGGTCTGCTCCTTGTCGTCGTAGGGCTGTCCCTCGCGGCGTACCTCACGGCCGACTCGGCCTACATTCACGTGGGCGCAAGCCTCGGCCTCATGGGACTGGGGCTGGGCATGGTGCTGCCTCAGGCCACAAACGCTGTCCTCGCCTCGGTGCCGCGTGAGCGCGCCGGCATGGGTTCGGCGGTCAACGACGGTGTCGGTGAGCTCGGCGGATCGCTTGGGGTCGCGATCCTCGGGTCCCTGCTGTCGCTGGGGTACCGCAATGAAATCGAGGCGCAGATCGCGGCCGCGGGAGATGCGATCGCTTCCATCCCGACCAATGTGGTCGAGGCGGTGCGTGAGTCACTCGCCGCGGGATCGCTCGCGGTCGCTCAACTCCCTGCCGACATGGCGACGCCGATCCGCCAGGTCGCCGGCAATGCGTTCGTGTCCGGCATGACGACGGCGCTGATGATTGCCGCGGCGATTGTGGCGGTGGGCGCGTTCCTTGCCTGGCGGATGTTCCCTGCTCGCGTGGACAGGGTTGAGGAGTAGCCGCTCAGCGACGGACGGTGATCGCGCGCTTGACGATCGTCTTCTGCCCATCGGATGTGGTCGTGATGCGCAGGGTGCCGGACTTCGGCGGCGTCACCTTGAGCGCGTACTTCCCCTTGGTATCGGTGCGGATCGACCCGAGTGCCTTCTTCTTCGACGTCGACGAAATCCACGTAACGGTGACCTTGGCACCGGACACGCCGTCATCGCCGCGCAGGACCTTTCCGTAGACCTTGGTCGACTCGCCCTTGCGGATCTTCGAGTCGAAGTTGACCCTCAACTCGAGCGGAGGTGCGATCTTGCGGGCCATCTGGCTGTAGAAGCCGTCGAGCACGAAGCCGAACTCCCACACCGCGACCCCCGCGATGCGCTGGTTGCTCACGATATTGGCCTTGAGCTTGGCGGAACGGGTGTCCGCAAACCACACTTCGCGCTCGGCGTCGCACTGCACAGCGACACCGCCGGCTGCCCCGTCCGTGACGATCCAGTAGCGGAAGGTGTATTCGCCGTACGTCGCGTCCCAGGTCGGCGTCACCTGCTCGCGCGAGGCAATCTGCTGCGCACGCTCGATGGATTGGCTCAGCATGCCGGGCACGCCGGCAGCCCCGGCCGCGGGCGTCCACCCTGCGGGGCACTCACCGCGCGTGACGTAGGAACCGTCGCGGTTCTGCCGCACCCAGTTGCGCGAGTACTGCGGGATACCGAGCCAGATCTTGTTGCGGTTGGCCGGCTTGGCCGTGGCCACCTGGTCGATGGCTGATGACACGACCTCATTGGCCCAGGGCCACGGGCCGATTGGGCCGGGGGAGCCATAGCTGTAGTCGTACGCCATGAGGCGCAGTCGATCGACATGGTCGATGATCTCGGCCCACGCGTAGACCGGGTAACCGGTGCCCGGGTTGGGGCGACCGTCAGCGAGGAAGGGATAGGTGCCAGCAGGCACCGTGGCCGAGAGCAGCAGGCCTTGGTCACGCAACTTCGGCGCGAGCGTCTTGATGAAAGCGACCCAGCGCGGCTTCGTGGCCTCCCACGTCTCCTTGCCGTCGGCGAACGCGAACTTCTCCCAGTCGAGGTCGACACCGTCCAGCCCGGCCTTGACCGTCCAGTCGACTATCTGGTTGGCGTAGGCGTTGCGCCGCGACTCGTCAGCCAGGTAGTCCGACAGTGTCCGAGCCTTCGAGCCGTCGACGATGGATCCCAGGACGGGGATTCCGGCGGACTGGAGGATCCTCCGCTGGCCGTCGAGGTGGTCATTGGTCCAGGGTGTCTCTCCCGTGGTGCTACAGGAACTATCGGTGTTGTAGGTGCACAGCGGGCGATCGGCACTCGCGAAGCTCCACCAGAAGAGGTTGACCTCGGGGACCGTCGAGGTGCCCTGCGCCGCTAGCGCCTCCACGACGCTGTCGGGCTCCCAGTAGCCGAACCAGCCGGAGACGTAGGGGCCGGTGATGAGTTGCGGAGTGATCGCCTGCGATGGACCAGCGAGCGCGATTCCAGCGACAAGGGACGAGGCCGCCGCGAAGCCTGCGATCGCCCGATACATGACTCGACAGTACGCCGCAGCGGTCCGTCATGAGTGGGCGGAAGGTTCAGGATTTCCGCTGAGTGGCCCCGAGAGGATTCGAACCTCCGACACAAGGTTTAGGAAACCTCTGCTCTATCCCCTGAGCTACGGGGCCAGGGCGCGTGTGTGCATCCGCTTTCGTGTGCGTGTGCACGACCCGCGCTGAAGCCGGGGACAAGCCTACTCGTGGCCGTGAGGGGCAGCCCTGGTGGGCGTCTGCTGTCCTACGCCCTCGGCGTGGACGTCTTCACTGTGACGGCCTGGGCGTGATTCGTGCCCTCACGGCAAGGATCGCGACGGCCCCAATCGTGGCCATTGCTGCCAGGGCGATGGTGATGGTTGCACCCACGAAATCCAGTGACACGCCCCAGAGCAGCGTCCCTATCGGAGACGCAACACTTGCGACGACAGCAAGCGCGGCAACTCCAATTAACTCGTCGCCACCTCCATCGGATCGGGCTCCGACCGAAATCAGCAGGGGACGAAAGGTAAAGCGACTAGCACCGAGTCCAATGCCGATGACCGTCCAGATAACGAGATCGATTGGCGGATCGAGGAATAGAGTCGATACAGCAAACGCGATCATGAAAGCGCTCGCCGATACGAGCGCCCAGAGAGCGGCCGAGAATTCCGTGGTCCGGCGAAGCAGCCTCTTCATGATGCCGGGGACGAGGATCCTGCCGGCGGCGGTTCCTGCGAGCATCAGCCCTGCGCCGGATGGCAAGGGGTCGTGGTCCACATCGTTGAGGATCGGGACCAGTAGGTTGAAGATGGGCGTTACGAGAATCACTCCGACGATCGTCAGCAGTGCGACCTGCCGTAACTGGGGGTTCGTCCGAACAGCGCTCCACATGTCTCGCGCAGAATTGCGCTTGCGCTGCGCCGGCTCATGCGTCTCACGCGGGCTGCATCGACTCACGAAGACGGCGAGCGGGATCGTGAGTAGGCCATTGGCCAGAATCCCCACTCCGGGATCGGTCTCGCGGATGAGGAATCCTCCCAGGCTCGCACCGAGGATCGCGGCCACGCCCGACACCACACCTCGACGCGCCAAGGAGGTGGAAAGGGACGCGGAATCGAGGTACGAGCGAGCCACGAACGGTGTCAGGACCGCGGTAAGCCCCGAAAGCGCGCCGAAGATGGGAGCGGCCACGTACAAGACGACAAGGCTGGAATCCGTGAGCGTCTCGATCACCCCAACGACGGACCACGCAACGCAAATGCCGATCTGCGCCATCGCAAAAACTCGAGCTCTCCCCCACCGGAAGGTGAGTCGGCTGACGTTCAAGGAAGCGATTGCCGAAGTAGCCAGCATCAAGCTGAGAAAGATTCCCGTGGTGAGGCCGCCGCTTCCGCTGGCGGCGTATGTCGCGGCCGAGGTTGCGCCCAGCAGGCCGGCCATGGTGCCAGCCACACCAAGTCCGCCGACGAAGAGGAATCCGTAGGCTGTTCGATCCGCGCCCCGCCAAGCCATGCTTCACTTTATTGGCCCGGCCTCCACCTCGCCCCCCGAGATGTGGTCTGGCGTCAGTCGTGGGATAGCCATCGCACGACGGATTCGCGTGGTTGTCGCTCGTCTCGCGCTCACCCCGGCTATCGGCAATCGACCGTGCTACGGTCACGATCCGGTGGCGTCATCCGGCGGTGCTGTCGCGAGCAGGGAGATGCATGTCCATCCGATCAGCGCGGTCCGTCCGATCAATGCCCTTCATCCGACCAGTCCTCGGCATCGTCGCGGGCGTCGCCCTCGTCATCGGCCCCGCGCCGGTCGCATACTCGAGCGAGACTGCGGATGTCTCTCAGTCGATTGTCGTGGACAACCTTGCGGATGCCGGCCCGGGATCGCTGCGGGCAGCGCTCGAGACCGCGATCGCTCAGGAGGGCGCGCGCATCACCTTCGCCCAGCCGGGCACCATCACTCTCGCGTCCGCCTTGCCGGAGGTGACCGTGCCGCTCGTCGTGGACGGGACTCAGACGCCCGGCTACGTCGAAGGCGGGGCGCCTCGCACGGGCATCGACTTCGCCGGCTCGGCCGGATTCGTCCTGGGTGAGGGTGCCGACGGATCCGAGATCCTTTCGCTGGCATTGGGCAATGCCAGTGGTGACGGCGTGGTGATCCGGGCAGGCGGAGTGACGATCACCGGCTCCTACATCGGTCTGTCCACGGATGGCTCCGGTGCACCCAATGGCGGACATGGGGTGCGACTGGCTGCTGGATCCGATGGCTCGACTGTGGGCAGCAATCCCCAGACGACGTCGAGCTGGGTCTCCAACGTCATCTCGGGCAATGGCGGCAGCGGCATCGCTATCGTGGATTCCTCCAGCAATGTCGTCGCAGCCAACCGCATCGGCACCGATCCCGCGGGTCAGGTTGCGGTGCCCAACGCTGAGCACGGGATCGTCATCAGCGGCGCGTCGTCGGCCAACATGATCGGAGGCACAGCCTCGGTCGACCTCGTCACCGGCGTGGAGAACAACCCGACGGGTGACAAGGGCAAGGCCGAGCCCACCTTCACGCGACCGCCGCTCGGCAACGTCGTCAGCGGCAATGCTGGGTCAGGTATCGCCGTCCTCGCCGGCGCGGAGGGCAACACTCTCGCCGGCAACTTCGTCGGGACCTCGGCGTCAGGCGACGAGGACCTCGGCAACGGAGCCCAGGGCATTCTCGTCTCCGGCGCCCACGGCACGCAGATCCTCGGATGCTCGATCACGACCGAGCCCTTCGTCTACTACAACGTGGTTAGCGGTAACGGCTCGCACGGCATTGAGGTTCGCGACGCCGACGACGTGACCATCCAGGGCAACTTCACCGGCGTTGCCGCGGACAACGCGACATCGCTCGGCAATGACGGCAATGGCCTCCTGGTCGCGGGGACGTCGGCCAATACTCAAGCCGGTGGGGTTATTCCCCTCGGCAATGTCACATCGGGCAATGCGCGCAATGGCATCGCGGTCACCGGTGCGGTGACGGGCTTCGTATCCTTCAACAATTTCGCCGGGCTGGTCGCCTTCGGGGGCGCCGCGCCCAATGCGCTGAGCGGCATCTACGTCAGTGCGACGGGTGGAGACAACCTCATCCGCACGAGTGTCACCAGCGGCAATCTCGGCTCTGGGATCACGTTGGCGGGCAGGGCCACTGGCGTGACCATCGACCCGGTGATCTCCGGTATGACGACGTCGGGGTCGGACGCACTGCCCAACGGGGGCGACGGGCTCACGATCACGGGCAGGGCCCACGGCAACGTCATCGGAGGCACGCGCAAGTCCGTCATGCCCCACACGGCGTTCAGTGGCAACGCTGGCTACGGCATCCGCATCGAGGGCGAGGCTCGCGACAACATCATCTTCGATACCTACGTGGGGACCATCGTCTCCGGTCTGAGCGCGCTACCGAACGCCAAGGGCGGGATCCTCGTGACGGGCTCGGCTCGCAACAACATCATCGGAGGCAAGCAGTCCATCTCGCGCCGGGCCAATGTCATAGCGGGCAATGAGGGCAACGGTGTCACGCTTAGCGTGGGGACATCGGGCAACAAGGTCTTCAACAACTACATCGGTGTCTCGCGGCTGGGCAAGAAGATGCCCAATGAGGGCAAGCCCGTCGTCGACCGAGGGCGCGGCAACGTGGTCAAGAGCAACACCCTGCGCTAGCTCCGCGTGTGGGTTCACTCCGCTGAGGCGGGCAGATCCCGATTGGTCTGCCGCAGTCCGATGGACCGAATATCGATTCCGATCGCTGCCGCCAGCGTCACGGCAACGAGGAGTGCCGCAGTGGGCAATTGGGGACCTAGGACCACGAGGACGACGAGCGCAACAAGGCTGACGACGAGCATCGGCCGCACAGCGCCTCTGGCCAGCCGGGTGAACACTGCCGTAGTTGCAAGGAACACGAGAGCTCCCGAGGCGAGCCCGGCCTCGAGCCAGTCATTCAGTGACGTCGTGAGATCCACCATTGACGCCTTGATGGCGACGGCGATCAGGAGGACCCCCCACACCATGAAGAGGTGAGCGAACGTGTAGCCGTATCGAACGAAAGACGCCAGATCCCGACCGCGTAAGCGATGAAGCGCCGACTCGCCCGGCTGTAACACGGAAACGTAGTAGTGACGCCAGAGAATGACGACAAGCGCGAGGGCGACAAGGACGCAGGCGATCAGCAGCGGTGAGAGCTCAGCCTTCACCGCACCATCCCCGATAGAGATGATCGACTCGCCCAGGGTGATGAGGATGAAGAGGGAGTAGCGCTCAGCGAGGTGCTCGGTAGAGATGGGCATCACCGAGCCAGCGGCGAACGGGACTGCGATCGCCGAGCAGATGCCGATGGCGATCAGCGCGATCGAAATGGTCGGGTCGGGTACGTAACTCGTGACAACAACGAGCACGGGCAGCACGAGGGCGAGAATCCCCATGCGTTTGAGCGCTCGGGTGAGGTCATGGTTGCGGCGCAGGACCCACATGCCGCCGCCCATGGCGAGCAACGCGAGGCCGAGGTAGGAGTATGCGAAGAGTTTGCTGTCGGACCAGAAGGCCTCCGGGATCGTGAGAGCCATGAGAAGCACGAGGCCCATGGCCACCGCGAAGATGATGGGGCGGATGTCGCGACGTTCAGAGCTGTGCAGCCCCATGTTGGCCAGTGCGGTGAAGGCGACCCACACCCACCACAGCAGGATGAGGTCCACCGTGCCGTGCACGATTCCGACGATGGTCCCGTCGGAGGTGATGGTCCGAGAGATCTGCAGGAGCGTGAAGACGAAGACAAGATCGAAGAAGAGCTCGAAGTACTCGACCTTGGTCTGGGGCCGGAACGTGGGCACGGGGCGATACTAGGTGCCGTGGGGAGCCGTCCCTACTTCTCGGCCGCGGAGGTGTCACTCACGGGCTGGTCGAAGTCGGCGACGGCCACCTGTGCAGGTCTGCGGATGATCCACGTGAAGACCGCGATGATGGCGATCGCGCCGGCGATCACTTCCGCTGCCTGCAACCAGCCACTGCGTGCATAGTCGAGCACAGCGACGCCAATTTGCTGGCTGAGGATGAAGACCGCCATGACGAGGACGAAGTAGCCGAAGGCCTTGCGGAGTTTGTCGGGGTGGATGCGTCCGACGATCGAACTGCCGATGAGTGCTCCGACGATGGCGGCGCCCGTGATGATGAGAGTGACCGACCAGTTGATCTCGGTTTCGGGGTTGATGCTGATGAAGGATCCCTGACCGAAGACGAAGAGGTAGCCCGCGAGCCCGGCGAAGGACTTCATCGCGACGACTAAGAGCGAGGTGGCGACAGCCTTGGGCATGGCCAGGCCCGCGAGGAGCGCAAGGGCAGGGACGACGAGGAAGCCACCGCCCGCGCCGACCAGACCTGTCACGAAGCCGACCACCAGTCCGTCGAGCAGGATGCGGAAGACCGGCAGGCCCTTGTGTGCTTTGCCGGCGACCTGCTTGCGGCCGCGGATCATCGCGACCGCGGTGACTCCCATCATGACCGCGAAGGCGGCGAGCAGGATTGCGCTCGGTAGGCGTGCGCCGATCTGGCCGCCGATGAAGGCGCCGACCATGCCGGCACCCCCGAAGATCAGGCCGATACGCCATACGACGCGGCCCGCCCGCGCGTGGCTGATGAGCCCGAAGATCGACGTGACGCCGACGACGAAGAGACTGGCAGCAATGGCCTGCTTGGCGTCGAAGCCGACCACGTAGATAAGCAGTGGTGTCGTGAGGATCGAGCCGCCTCCCCCGAGGAGGCCGACCGCCATGCCGATGAAGACGGCGAGGATGGTGGCAACGATCATCATGGTCGGTCGATCCCTTCGACTGCGGCGGTGAGAGTGGAGCCGGCGGCGGTCCACTGGGCCTCCAGGCTGAACCTGTCGGCGCGCACGTGGGTCTCGCGCCACTCGACCGGATTGCCCTGGGCGGTGGCCTTGCGCTCCAGGAGCAGGACCGGGGCGTCGGGGGAGAGGTCGAGCAGGCCTGCGATGTGGCGAGGTGCACGCTGTGCGGTGACGCGCTCGGACCCCCCATCGATAGCGACGCCCATGACGGCGAGTTCCGCGTACAGCGCGGCATGGGACAGGTCGCGATCGAGGAGTCCTGACGCGGTCGCGGCGGGAAGCCAGGAGATGTCATGCGCGATCGGCTGGTCGTCGGCAAAGCGGAGGCGCTCGATGACGACCAGGTCCGTGTCGTCTGCCAGTCCGAGTTCGGACGACACCGACGCGTTGACCGTCGTCGCGAGCCGAAGGACATCGCTACTCGGCGTCGCACCCTGAGCGGCAACGGAATCGAAGAGTGACGACAGTGTGCCCAGGCTCTGCCGGTAGACGACCGGCTCGATGATGGTCGGCTTGCCGCGCTGGCTGCGCAAGACACCTTCGCCGCGCAGGACGCGCAGCGCCTCACGGATGGTGTGCCGGCTGACCTCGTACTCCTCGGTCAGGGTCAGCTCCCCGGGAAATCCGGCAGCGAAGTCACCGGCCTCGATCCGGCGGCGCAGGTCAGCGCAGACCTGGGCCCACAGCGGCAGGGGGTTGGCCCGATCGGGCCGGTGCGCTCCGGAGAGGGCGGGGAGGGTCGAGCCTGTGGTCACGCGGTAAATGTACGGACATCCGGACAGCCCGTCAAGGGGCTAGCCGAGCTCGACGGCGGTGGCCAGCCAGCGCCCCCGAACCGCCTCGAGCCGAAGCGCCACGGCGCGAGCGCGCACGGAACCGATGACGACAGCGCTCGCCTCGATGATTCCCGGGGCGGGTGAGGTCACACGCACTGAGCGCACGCGCCGGCACTGCGGGGGACGGTCCTTGCCCGCGGGGTGACGCAGCGCGGCAGCACCTCGGCGCGCGAGCGTCTCGCGGATGTCGCGCGTGACCCAGCGCGTCAGCTGTCCCGCCGGCCGTTCACCGGCGGCGACCTCGATGATGGCCGGGGCAAGACGGGCCACCCAGGGTGCGGGCGCGGGCAGACCCCCAGGGCGCGCCGACGCTCCCGCCGAACCGTCGGCATCGTGATCATCGGGCTCGAGCGGGGTGACCAGCCGCAGATGCCGGGCGGGGGGCGGAGTGGCGGGCAGGCCACCGGGCACCTGCCATTCGAGGGGGAGCGTCTGCTCTGCTGCCGTGACGGACATGGTGCCTCCAATGACGGGAACGACGATGTGGATTGCGGTTGACGGCATTTGCTGTCATTTGGTGTCGGATGTGCATTGCATGTCGGCCGCGGGCGGTGAGTCAACGCGTAGGCTCGCCTTGTGGATGAACCGATCAGCAGCTCTGCGCGCTTCGACGCCCTGCTGGCCGGGATCGTGGCTGACGTTGAGGCCGCGGATGCCGCCGCACTCGACGCGGACATCGCCGAGGTCGAACGTGCCGCGCGGGCGGAGTCCAGGCTTCTCGATCGCCTGCGTGCCCAACGTGACGTGACCTTGGAGATCGTCGGCGGGGGCTTGGTGACCGGACTGGTGGCGGCCGTGGGCCGTGACGTCGTGGTGATGGCATGCGACGACGGTGATTGGGCGGTGCCCCAGTGGGGGATCAGCGCGGTCGTCAATCCGGTTGACGGGATCGAACCGGGCCGTTCCGTTGGAGGAAAACTCGGCCTGGCGAGCATCGCCCGAGCCTGGTCACGCCAGCGCAGCGTCGTGCGCGTCATGCGGATCGGGGCAGCCCCACTCGACGGGACGATCGATGCCGTCGGTGCTGATCACCTCGACCTCGCGGAGCACGATCCCGGCGAGCCGAGGCACCCGGATGCCGTGCGACGTCAGGTGACCATCCCGCTGGGGGCGGTCAGCGCCATCCGACGTCGCTGAGACTGGTGCGCGCCTCGGCCTCGACGTACTTCGCCTGGATGTATCCCTCGAGCCGCTCCTCCTCGATGCGCCACTGGCCGCGTCCGCCGACCTGGATCGCGGGCAGTTCACCCGAGCGCACCAGGGCGTAGGCCTGGGCTGCGGACACGTTGAGGATCTCGGCGACGTCGGCGAGCGTGAGGAAGCGTGGCATGTGGCGATGGTGGCATCCGTCGGCCCGGGATTCCACCGCGTACGTCGACCTGTGGATGACGACCGCGCACCCGAGGTGATCGGTGCACTCGCCAGCGCGAGTCCACCGCGCGTCGACTCGATAGTGGGCGGGTAGCCCAGATCGGGATCGTCACGCCAGATCGGCATTGCGATGAAGGAGTCCCAATGACCCGCGTCCTGTCCGTGCTCACCCGACACGCCGCACCCGACGGCAGCGTGCCCGCGTCGCCTCCGGCACGTCGCCCCCAGCGCGCGTGGTGGCGCGATGCCCGTGTGATCGGTGGCATCGCCCTCATCATCGTCTCGATGGTGGTCGGTGCTCGACTGCTG
This sequence comes from Actinomycetota bacterium, assembly GCA_041164085.1. Classification (GTDB taxonomy): domain Bacteria; phylum Actinomycetota; class Actinomycetes; order S36-B12; family S36-B12; genus Mxb001. The sequence goes on along the minus strand of JBEAQC010000084.1, from coordinate 20,270 downwards.
TCGGGCGGCAGTGACACGACGACGGCGTGGCAGGCGACCCGAGACCTTGCGCAGGGAGCCGTCGTATCGCCCGGCGACGTGGTTGCGGTCACGATCCCGTCGGCCCTTGCCGGTGCCTACGCCGACGGCGCGGGCCTGCCGACAGCTCCGCTCGATCGGGCATTGCTCGAGGGGGAGATCCTGCCGGTCGCGACGGACTCGGTCGCCGCGGATGCACGCTGGGTGACGGTCCCCGTCGAGCCCCTTCACGCACCTATCGATCTCGCATCTGGCGAGCGGGTCGATGTCTGGGCCACCGACGGAACCGACCTCGGTGTCACTCCCGCTCCAGAGCTCGTCCTCGAGGGCGTGCTCGTGTCGGAGGTATCGGTCGACGGTGTGGGACTTGGCGGGGAGTACGGCGTCGTGCTCGAAATTTCTCCTCGCGATGCCGCCGCGCTCATCGCCGCGGCCCGCAGTGGCGGTATCGATCTGGTCCGGGTGCCGGCGGTGACGCGATGACCGCGACACCGATCTTCCTCGCCGTCCCCGACCTCCCCCATGAAGCCGAACTCGTGGAGCGTCTCACCCGACCGGGGACGTCCGTCTCGGTCGTGCGCCGCTGCATGGACGCCGTAGACCTCATTGGCGCTGCTGTGTCGGGGGCGGCCGCCGTCGCTGTGGTCAGCGCGGGGCTACCCCGGCTCGGCCGCGAAACGCTGGCGCGTCTGGCCGCCGCACAGGTCACGACGGTCGGCATCGCCCTAGACGGTGACGATGAGGGCATGCGCACCCTGCGCGCTCTTGACCTGCCGGTCATCACGGTGCCGACGGATGACCTCGACGCAGCAGTTGCCGCACTCGCGAGAGCGACCGAGGGCGGGACGCCCGCGCCGCGACATGACGCTCCTGCTCGCGAGGCGATCGCCACGCGCGGATCGCTGATGGCGGTGTGGGGTCCGACGGGTGCTCCCGGTCGCACGACCATCGCCATCGGGCTGGCCGATGAGATGTCTCGGGCGGGCACACCGGCGCTGCTCGTCGATGCCGATACCTACGGCGGTTCCGTGGCCACGCAGCTCGGCCTGCTCGATGACGTGAGCGGGATCGTGCTTGCCTGTCGGCGCGCGGACGCCGGCGCCCTAGACGATGCGGGCCTGGCGTCTGCGGCGCGCTCGCTCGACACCCGACTTCGCGTCCTCACGGGGATCGCCTCGGCGGCACGGTGGCCCGAGCTTCGGTCCGCGGCACTCGGGCGACTGTGGGAGGTGTGCCGATCGATGCCGGGAGTCACCGTCGTCGATGCCGGCTTTGGACTCGAGCGCGACGAAGAGCTGCTCCATGACACACGGACACCGCGCAGGAATGCCGCGACCCTGACTGCTCTGGAGGCCGCCGACGTGGTCATTGCCGTGGGAAGCGCAGACCCGGTGGGCATCGAGAGATTGATCGCCGGCCTCGACGACCTGCGCCGTGTGGTACCGGAGGCGCCCGTGCGAGTTGTCGTGACGCGCGTGCGTAGCAGCGTGCTCGGACGCGCCCCGGAGGCCCAGATCCAGGAGGCGCTGCGTGTCCACGCGGGGGTCACGGATGTCACATGCATACCGGATGATCGAGCCGCATTCGACCTGTGCCTGCGCGAGGGCCGCACCCTCGCTGAGGTCGCACCGAAGTCACCGGCACGCAGAGTTCTCCGAGAGTTCGCGCGGGCGTGTGCCACTCCGGCCGTGGCCCGCTCAGGGGTCGCTGCCTAGGATCAGGGCGTGCAGATGTCCTACTCCGGCCTCATTGTCGACTGGGGTGGCGTGCTCACGACCGACATCAACTCATCCGTGCGCCGCTGGGCGGACCGTCACGCCGTCGACCTGTCTGCCTACGCCGAGATCATGCGTGGCTGGCTCGGGCCCGAGGCCGAACTCGAGGCCATGGTGAATCCGATCCACGCACTCGAGCGGGGCGAGATCGAGGTCCCTCACTTCGAGGAGATGCTCGCAGGCGAACTCGCTCGCCGCACAGGCAGCGACGTTGCCGCTGACGGCCTGCTGGCCCGGATGTTCGACGAGTTCGAGCATGCGCACGACATGAATGCTCTGGTGCGGCGGGCCCGTGATGCTGGAATCCAGACGGCGCTGCTGTCCAATTCATGGGGGGACTTCTACCCCCGCGACCTCTGGGACGGGATGTTCGATGTCGTGGTGATCTCGGGTGAGGTCGGGATGCGCAAGCCAGAGCCTCAGATCTTCCACCTGACGCTGGAGCAGATGGGCCGTACGCCGGGTGAGTGTGTCTTCGTGGACGACCTCCCGCACAACATCCATGCAGCCGCCGGACTCGGCATCGCCGGGGTGCGCCACACCAGCTACGACGAGACCCTCTCCGAATTGCAGTCACTCTTCGGCATCGATCTGTCCTAGCGCCTCGATCCGCGACCGTCGCGTGGGACGATGGACTCGTGGCTGACCGTCTCTCGGCACTTGATGCGTCGTTCCTCTATCTCGAGGGACCGACCACGCCCATGCATGTCGGCAGCCTCACGCTCTTCCAGGAGCAGCCGGGAGTGCTCGACCACGAGCGACTCGTCAAGCTCATCCGTGATCGCATCGCCTACGTCCCCCGGTATCGCCAGCGGCTGCGAGAGGTGCCGGGTCGGCTCGCGTCACCCGTGTGGGTCGATGACGAGAGCTTCGACGTCACCTTCCACGTGCGGAGGTCGGCGCTCCCAGCCCCCGGCACCCTGAAGCAGCTCAACGACCTCGTTGCGCGGATCATGAGCCGGCCCCTGGATCGTCGGCATCCGCTGTGGGAGGTCTACCTCGTTGAGGGCGTGGAGGGCAATCGCTTCGCGCTACTGAGCAAGACGCACCAGGCGATGGTCGACGGCATTACCGCGGTGGACATTGGCGAGGTCATCCTCGAGGAATCCGATCAGGTGCGCGGCGCTCCCGTGACGACGTGGCGACCTGCGCGCGGCCCGAGTTCGGTCGAGCTCGTCGCCGGCGCGCTCGGTGATGTCGTCGGTCGCCCGACGGCGCTGGTCGATCTTGTCCGGGAGGGTGTCGGTGCGGTCCAGGGCTCCGTCGGCGATGTCATCGCGACGGTCATGGCTGCGGTCCGACCCCATGAGCCCAATCCCCTCAGTGTTGAGGTGGGCCAGCAGCGGCGCTTCGCCACCGTCGATCTTCGGCTGGACGATCTGCGCGAGGTGCGCCGGCACAAGGGCGGCACGATCAATGATGTCGCCCTCGCCGTGGTCTCCGGTGCGCTGCGGTCGTGGCTTCTGTCGCGGGGCGTCTCCGTCACGCACGAGTCGATCGTGCGGACCCTCGTGCCGATGAGCCTCGCGGGCGACGCCGACGCGGCGAGCCTGGTCGATGCCTTCCTGCTCGATCTTCCCGTGGGCGAGCCGGACCCGGTCATCCGGCTTCAACGGATCGCCTACGACACCTCGAGGTACGGCGAAGAGGCGCGTCCGGTGGGCGCCAAGGCGATGGTCGGTCTTGTGGGGTTCGCGCCCCCGACGCTCCACACCCTGGGTGCTCGCGTGGGCTCCTCGTTGTCGGAGCGGGCCTACTCCCTGACCGTGACCAACGTGCCCGGGCCCCAGACACCCCTCTATGCCGGGGGTGCGCGCATGCTCGCGGCGTACCCGATTGTCCCACTTGCATCGCGACATGCCTTGAGCATCGGACTCACGTCGTACGATGGCGGAGTGTTCCTCGGGTTGAACGCGGATCGGGACGGCATGCCCGACATCGATGTCTTCGCGCAATCACTGCGCGAATCCCTTGCTGAGCTCCTCGACGCCGCACGAGGCCCGCGTCGCCTGACGGTGGCAGAGTGACGGTGACCCTGTCGCATGAGTGACGTGCGTCCAACAGCGCCGCGCAGGGGACTCGTCCTCGGTGGAGGCGGCATCCTCGGAGGCGCCTGGGCCGTGGGCGCCCTGCAGGCGATCGACGAGGTCCACGGCATCGATCCGCGTGACTTCGACGTCATCGTCGGCACCTCGGCCGGATCCGTGCTCGGGGCCCTCATCGGCGCCGGGGTGAGCATCGATGCCCTGCGCGACCACCAGCGCGGTGAGCCGATCACGCAGGGACCGCTTGCCGGCTATCTCTGGGATTACGAGACGGCGACCGGCGGCCGCCGACCCTCGATGCCCAGACTGCGCGGACCGGGATCGGTCCGGCTCATGGCCTCGTCCCTGCGCCACGGACTCAAGATGCCGCCGACGGCGGTCCTGTCGGCGTTCATGCCCGTGGGGAATGGTTCGCTCGAGCGTGTGGGGCACCTCATCGACGCGATGACTCCCTACGGCGAGTGGTCCCCGCATCAGGCGCTGTGGGTCGTGGCGATGGACTACGAGGCCGGTCATCGCGTCGTCTTCGGTCGCGAGGATGCGCCGGCTGCCGCGCTCGCCGATGCGGTCATGGCATCGTGCGCGATCCCCGGATGGTTCGAGCCCGTGACAATCGACGAGCGGACCTATATCGACGGCGGTGCCTGGTCGGCGACCTCCGCGGACCTACTCGTGGGCCAGGCACTCGACGAGGTCTACGTCGTCGCCCCGATGGTGTCCTTCGAGACCGACGAGCCCGACTCCCTCCTGAGTCGCCTCGAGCGGCGCTGGCGCGGGAGCGTCACGCGTCGCTGCGAGTCGGAGGTCGATGAACTCCGTGAGGATGGGGCCCGCGTGACGGTCCTTGGTCCAGGGCGCGAGGACCTCGAGGCCATGGGCGGCAACATCATGGACGGACGCCGACGGCTCGAAGTGCTGGAGACGTCACTTCGCACGAGTCGGAGAGCGCTTGAGCGCGGGGGATCTGGCAGGCTGGCCGACACGGGCTGACGGCTGGAGGAGGCGACGGCCATGGCGCTGCCCCGCGGGGAGGACCCTGCGGCCTCTGTCATGCGCGAGGTCGAGCAGATGGCGACCGGCAGTCCGATCCTCGAGGAGCTTGCGCCGATCTACTACCGCCATGTGCCGGACGACGACATTGCGTCACGGCGCCCTGAGGACTTGCTCGGCGCCATGGTGTCGCACGTCGAGCTCGCCAGTGATCGACCCATCGGCACGGCTCGGGTACGCGTGCACACGCCGACCGACGACACCGACGGTTGGTCCTGCGGCGGACCGGTCGTGGAGATTGTCACTGACGACATGCCCTTTCTCGTCGACTCGGTGGCGGCTGAACTCACGCGCCTGGGACGTGCGTTGCGCCTGGTCATCCATCCGGTTCTCACCGCCCGCCGCGATGTCGCAGGAGCGCTTGAAGAGGTGTCTGCTGACGGTGAGGGGGTGCGTGAGTCGTGGATCCACGCGGAGATCACGCGGGGTGCGGTGCCGGCGGCCGAGATCGAGGCAGCGCTGCGCCGTGTGCTCAGCGACGTACGCGAGGCCGTCGAGGATTGGCCGCGTATGCGCGCCAAGGCACTTGAGGCGGCCGATCAGCTCGAGGAGCATCCGCCCGCCGGCATAGCGGCGGATCAGGCTGGGGAGTCAGCTGCGCTACTGCGTTGGGTCGCCGACGACAACTTCACCTTCCTCGGCTACCGGGAATACGACCTGGTCAGCGACGACGGCCGTGATCGACTCCGCTCCGTGCCGGGGACCGGACTTGGCATCCTTCGCGCTGATCCCGATCACACGCGCGAGGTGGCCTACCTCAGCGAGCCGGTCGCGGCCCGTGCGCGCGAGCCACGCATCCTCGTCCTCACCACGGCCAATAGTCGATCGACCGTGCATCGGCCCTCCTACCTGGATTACATCGGCGTCAAGCGCTTCGATGATGCCGGCCGTGTCATCGGCGAGCAACGCTTCCTCGGCATCTACGCCGCATCCACCTACGCCCAGTCGGTGCGCGAGATCCCGGTGCTGCGTGCCAAGGTCGCGGAAGTCTTGGCCGATCTCGACGTGGAGCCGAGCTCGCACACCGGCAAGGAGGTCATGCAGTTCCTCGAGACCTATCCGCGTGAGGAACTCTTCCAGGTCGACTCACCCGAACTCGCCCCCGTCGCCCTCGCGGTACACCAGATGGCCGAGCGCCGGCAGACACGGCTCTTCGTCCGTCGCGATCCCTACGGGCGCTTCATGTCGTGCTTCGTCTACCTCCCGCGCGATCGCTACACCACCGCCGTGCGGCTGCGCATCCAGGAGATCCTGCAGGAGGCTTTCGACGGCGCCTCCGTCGATTACACCGCGCGCGTGTCCGAGTCGGTCCTGGCTCGATTGCACGTCGTTGTCCGCGCCGCACCCGGCCACACCGTCCGCGATGCCGACGTGATGGACGTCCAGCGGCGCATCGTCGACGCGGTCCGCAGTTGGGACGACGACTTCGGCGCTGAACTCATCGAGCGCGTCGGGGAGGACCGAGCGGCGGACATCCTCGCGACGTACGCCGAAGGCTTCCCGGAGGCCTATAAGCAGGAGGTGCCGGCGGAGGCCGCGGTCAAGGACCTTCTCATCGCCGAGTCCGCGCCCGACGGTGAGGTGCGCCTACGGCTCTACGCTCCTGCCGGTCATGAGTCGCGCCTGCGCAGGCTCAAGATCATCCGCGCGGGCGATCCGATCTCGCTTTCCCAGGTGCTTCCGGTCCTCGGGTCGCTCGGGGTGATCGTCGAGGACGAGCATCCTTACGACATCGCGCGTGTGGCGCGATTGCCCCTTCACGTCTACGACCTCGGCTTCCAATTGCCCGAGGGCGACATCCCCGACATCGACTCACTGCGGGCCCGATTCGAGGCTGCCTTTCTCGCAATCTGGCACGGCAGGTGCGAGGCGGACGCCCTCAACGGCCTCGCGGTGCGGACGTCGCTGAGTTGGGAGCACATCGTCATCCTGCGGACGTATGTCCGGTACCTCCAGCAGACGGGCTCCAGCCTGGGGCAGGAGTTCGCCGAAGGCGCCCTTCTCGCCAACCGTTCGATCGCGCAGCTCATCGTGGAGCTCTTCGAGGCACGATTCGATCCGTCCCGGGACGAGGGGCGACGCGACCGTCAGGAGACGCTTGCTGCTCGCGCACGGCAGGCGTTGGACGCTGTGGCCAGTCTCGACGAGGATCGGATCCTGCGCTCCCTCCTCGGCCTCGTCACGTCCACGATGCGCACCAATGCGTTCTGTCGTGACGCGGACGGGCAGCCGCGTGATCGGCTCTCGATCAAACTGGATGCTCCGTCGATCCCCGAGCTCCCGCTGCCGCGCCCGCGCTTCGAGATCTGGGTCTACTCGCCCCGGGTCGAGGGGGTGCACCTGCGCTTCGGTCGCATCGCCCGAGGCGGCCTGCGCTGGAGCGACCGTCGGGCCGACTTCCGCACCGAGATCCTCGGTCTGGTGAAGGCTCAGGAGGTCAAGAACGCGGTCATCGTGCCCGTCGGAGCCAAGGGTGGGTTCCTGCCCAAGGCGTTGCCCGATCCCCACATCGACCGGGACGCCTGGATGGAAGAGGGGCGAGCGGCCTACGCGACGTTCATCCGGGGCATGCTCGACATCACGGACAATCTGGTCGATGGCGCTGTTGTGCCGCCTGTCGACGTGGTCCGTCACGACGGCGACGACCCCTATCTCGTTGTCGCTGCCGACAAGGGCACGGCGACCTTCTCGGATCTCGCCAACTCGGTCGCCGAGGAGTACGCCTTCTGGCTCGGCGACGCCTTCGCCTCCGGTGGCTCGGCGGGATATGACCACAAGGCCATGGGAATCACCGCACGAGGTGCATGGATCTCCGTGCAGCGTCACTTCAGGGATCTCGGCGTCGATGTCCAGACGGAGAATTTCACCGTCGCTGGGATCGGCGATATGAGCGGAGACGTGTTCGGCAACGGCATGCTCCTGTCACCGCACATCCGGCTTGTGGCGGCCTTCGATCATCGACACGTCTTCCTCGATCCCGATCCTGACCCGGCTACGTCGTTCGCCGAGCGCCAGCGGCTGTACGACCTTCCACGCTCCTCCTGGGAGGACTACGACCGCAGCCTGATCTCGGCCGGGGGAGGTGTGTATCCCCGCAGCGCCAAGTCGATCGCCATCACACCGGAGGTCCGCGCCCGACTGGATCTCCCCCTCGAGGTGACGGCGCTCACGCCGGCCGAGCTCATCAAGCGCATTCTCACGGCGCCGGTCGATCTGCTGTGGAACGGCGGCATCGGCACCTATGTCAAGGCGCAGACGGAGACCAATGCCGACGCGGGAGACAAGGCCAATGACGCGGTCCGAGTCAACGGCAATGCCCTGAGATGCCGGGTCGTCGGGGAGGGCGGCAATCTCGGGCTCACGCAACTCGGCAGAGTCGAAGCGAGCCGTCACGGGGTCCAGCTCAACACCGATGCCATCGACAATTCGGCGGGAGTGGACACCAGCGACCACGAGGTCAACATCAAGATCCTTCTCGATGGTGCTGTGCGCGACGGAAGTCTGACGGAGACAGATCGCGACGCTCTCCTGGCGCGGATGACGACGGACGTCGCGGACCTCGTCCTCGCGGACAACTACGAGCAGAATGTCCTTCTCGGCAACGCTCGTTGGGGAGCGCCGGCGATGATTTCGGTGCATGCGCGCATGATCGCCGACCTCGAGGCACGAGGAGTGCTCAATCGCGCGATCGAATTCCTGCCCGACGATGAGGAGATCACGACCCGTGCGGCCGCGCACCAAGGACTCACTTCACCTGAACTCGCGGTGCTCGCGGCCTACGCCAAGATCGCGCTCACCAGTGACCTCGAGGACGCTCAATTGTCCGCCGACCCATGGTTCGCGAAGTACGCCATCGACTACTTCCCCGAACCCTTGCGCGAGCGCTTTGCCGATCGCATCGCGACCCATCCGCTCCACGACGAGATCATCAACACCGTCGTGGTCAATGACCTCATCAACGATGGAGGCATCTCCGTCGTCTTCCGTGCGTGCGAGGAGACCGGCGCATCACCGGTCGAGGTCGTGCGTGCGGCTACGGCGGCTGTCGCGATCTTCAACCTGCCGGCGTTCTGGTCGGCGGTCAATGCCCTCGACAACGTGGTGCCGACGGTCGCACAGGATCTGCTCCATCACGAGTCCCGTCGACTGCTCGATCGTTCGATCCGATGGTTCCTGCAGACGCGCGGCGGATCGATCGACGTCTCGGCCGAGGTGTCTCGCTTCGCCCCCGCGGTCGCGGAACTTGCACCCTTGGTGCCTGCTGCCCTCATCGGCATCGAGCGCGCCCGACTCGAGGTGTCGACCACGGCCTTCGTCGCGCAAGGTGCACCTGCCGATCTGGCCGAGCAGGCGAGCGCCATGCTCGATGTCTTCGCCTTGCTCGACATCGTGCAGATCGCCGACGCCGTCGATCAGTCCCCGGCGGAGATCATGCCGCTCTACTTCGCCCTGTCCGAAAGATACGACGTTGATCGCCTCCTCGCCCGCATCACGGCACTGCCCCGTGGTGACCGATGGACAGCTCTCGCACGCCAGGCCCTGCGCACCGACCTCTACGGTGCCCTCGCCGGTGTCACCACAGGTGTCGCGGCAGCGTCTGCCCCTGGTCAAGACCTGGAGGAGCGCATCGCGACCTGGGAGGACCTCCACCGTGAAGGCCTGGCTCGCGCGCAAGCCACCCTCGACCAGATCGCAGCACTGGAGACGGGTGACCTCGCGACACTGTCCGTCGCGCTCCGTGTCCTGCGTAACCTCGTCGCCCAGGGGCAGGGGCAGACGCCCGGAGGTGCGGGGTAGGTTCGGGCCATGGTGGCGCTAGACGAGCAGACGATCCGAGCACTGCCCAAGGTGCTGCTCCACGACCACCTCGACGGTGGCCTGCGCCCGGCGACCGTCGCCGACCTGGCTGCGGAGACCGGATACGCCGACCTACCCGAGACCGATCCGGCTGCCCTGGCGCAGTGGTTCCGCTCGGCGGCGGACTCAGGCTCCCTGGATCGCTACCTGGAGACCTTCCAGCACACCGTCGGAGTCACGCAGACACCGGAGGCTCTCGCGCGCGTGGCCCGTGAATGCGCGGAGGATCTGGCCGCTGACGGTGTGGTGTACGCCGAGGTGAGATTCGCCCCCGAACTCCACACCCAGAGGGGACTGACGCTGCCGCAGGTGGTCGATGCGGTGCTCGAGGGCTTCCGCCAGGGGGAGGCCGCCACAGGAATTCGCGTCGGAACGCTTCTCACCGCGATGCGCACGGCCGCCAAGAGCCGTGAGATCGCCGAACTCACCGTGCTCTACCGCGATCGCGGCGTCGTGGGCTTCGATATCGCCGGTCGCGAGGCGGGCTACCCGCCGACCCGTCACCTCGATGCCTTCGAATACCTTCGCCGCGAGAACGCGCACTTCACCATCCACGCGGGAGAGGCCTTCGGCCTGCCCAGCATCTGGGAGGCGATCCAGTGGTGCGGGGCGGATCGACTAGGCCACGGAGTGCGCATCGTCGACGACATCGAGCGTAGGTCCGATGGCACGTATCATCTCGGCCCGCTTGCGGCGTACGTGCGTGATCGGCGTATCCCGCTCGAGTTGTGCCCGACCTCCAACGTCATGACCGGGGCGGCGACGAGCATTGCCGAGCACCCGATTGGCATGTTGGCCGACTTGAGATTCCGCGTCACGATCAACACCGACAATCGACTGATGTCGGGCACAACGATGACTCAGGAGATGCTTGCGGTCACCGAAGCCTTTGGCTGGGGCGTGGCGCAGATGCGCTGGTTGACCGTCAACGCCATGAAGAGCGCTTTCCTGCCGTTTGACCAAAGGCTGTCCCTCATCAATGACGTCATCAAGCCGGCGTACGCCGCTGCCGGGGCGTAGGGTCGTCGCATGAGCATCGTGGAGCAATTGCAGACGTCCGCAACGAATGTCGAAGAGGTCCGCGATGGCCTCGGTCGGCTTCGGGGGGCCCTCGAGCAGACCGAGGCGGTGCTCACCGTCGCTGATGACGTCCTGGGCAGGGCCGATGATGTCCTCGTGGGAGCGGCGGATGCCCTCGAGTCGTCGAAGCGATGGGCTCCTCGGGCCGCTGTCGTGCTCGGTGTCGTGGCCGTTGCGACCATCGGCGTCGTGGTCGTCATGCGCCTGCGCCGGCGCAGCCAGGATGACGACTAGGGCATGGTCAGGCGCCATGCCGTCGATTCGATGGTGAATCCCACGCGCTCGTAGGTGCGTCGTGCGCGGTCGTTGCCGACAGTCACAGCAAGGCCGACGGATGTGAAGTCATCGAGGCGGGATGCCGACCAGCGCAATAGCCTGGTTCCGGCGCCGGCGTAGGACGGATCGGGATCTCGCCAGATGTCGCAGACCCAGGCGCCTTCGCCCGGCCTGTCGACGACGAGGATGCCGGCATAGGGATATCCGTCGCGGACCGCGAAACCACTGGCGGAGCAGATGAGTGCGCCGAGTTTTGCTCCCGCGGTGTACGGCACGAGGTAGGACTCGATGAGCCCCGCTCCTCCGGGCAGGTGATCGGGATGATCAGGTGGGTACGCCGCGAGGAAGGCGGGTAGCGCGTCGATCCACGCCGCGGGAGGGTTGGCGTCCGGGCTAAACGAGTGGATCTCGGGATCGTCAGAGGTGTCGTGCGGCAGGCGAAGACGCATCTGATGGGCGTTGCGTACGAGCACAGCTCCCTGAGCGATGAGGGCAGCGGCCTCGGCCTCGGAGTGGGCCTCGACCTCGCCCGCGTCAGACACCCTGGGGATGCCAGACGGTGGTCGTCTCGACGAACGACATGATGCGGCCGAGCCCTGGGTCAGCACTCCAGTCCGGGGCCGATGCCGATGGCGGCAGCACACGCTTGATCGTGTCGGCAGCCGCCACGGCCATCTCCGTCGCGACACCGTCATCGACGATGCCGGTGAGGTCCAGAGCGTTGACATCGGCGTGCGAGGCCAGCCACGGACCGATCTCAGCGGGTGCTCCGGTCAGGATGTTCACGACCCCGCCGGGCAGGTCCGATGTCGCGAGGACCTCGGCGAGTGTGATCGCCGGAAGCGGGCACTCCGCCGAGGCGATCACGACGCAACTGTTGCCGCTCACGATGATGGGGGCGACGACGCTCACCAGGCCGAGCAGCGATGGCCGCTGCGGAGCAACCGCGGCGACGACGCCGGTCGGCTCGGGCACGGAGAAGTTGAAGTAGGGCCCGGCGACGGGGTTCGTCGAGCCGAGCACCTGGGCGATCTTGTCCGACCAACCGGCGTACCACACCCAGCGATCGATACTGGCGTCCACCTGAGCGCCCGCACGTCGCGCGGACACGCCCTCGGCGCGCTCGATCTCATCCTCGAACTGAGCGCGGCGTCCCTCGAGCATCTCCGCGATCCGATAGAGGATCTGGCCGCGGTTATAGGCCGTGGCGTCCCACCAGCGAGACTGAGCCCCCCGCGCCGCCGTGACGGCATCGCGTGCATCCTTGCGCGAGGCCAGTGAGGCATTGGCCATAAAGCGGCCCTTGGCATCGGCGACGGCGAAGGTGCGCCCGCTCTCACTGCGGGGGAATGCCCCTCCGATGAAGAGCTTGTAGGTCTTACGTACGTCGAGCCGGCCTTCCATCAGACGACCTCCTGCTTCACATACGCGGCGAGGCCTTGTCGGCCGCCTTCCCGGCCGAAGCCGGATTCCTTGTAGCCGCCGAAGGGCGATGCTGGGTCGAATCGGTTGAACGTGTTCGCCCAGATAACACCGGCGCGCAGGCGTGAGGCCATCCAGAGGATGCGCGAGCCCTTGTCCGTCCAGATACCGGCAGACAGGCCGAAGGGAGTGTTGTTCGCCTTCTCCACGGCCTCGTCGGGGGTCCGGAAGGTCAGGACAGAGAGCACGGGACCGAAGATCTCTTCGCGCGCGATGCGATGGGCCTGGGTGACCCCGGTGAAGACGGTGGGGGGGTACCACCAGCCGCGGTCCGGAAGGGCACACGGCGCGGACCAGCGGTCGGCGCCCTCGCCCTCACCGGACTTCACCAGGTCGTCGATGCGCGCGCGCTGCTCAGGCGAGTTGATCGCCCCGATATCGGTGTTCTTGTCCATCGGATCGCCGAGGCGCAGAGTCGCCAGGCGCCGCTTGAGGGCGTCGAGGACCTCGTCCTGCACCGACTCCTGGACCAGGAGCCTTGAGCCGGCGCAGCAGACGTGACCCTGGTTGAAGAAGATGCCGTTGACGATGCCCTCGATCGCCTCGTCGATCGGTGCATCGTCGAAGACGATGTTGGCGGCCTTGCCACCCAGTTCGAGGGTGAGCCCCTTGCGGGTGCCTGCCACCGCACGCTGGATCTGCCGGCCGACCTCGGTCGAGCCGGTGAAGGCGACCTTGTCGATGCCGGGCGACTCGACGATGAGGCGACCGGTCTGACCGGCACCGGTGAGGATGTTGACGACACCGGGGGGGAGGTCGGCCTGCCGGCAGATATCCGCGAAGGCCAGTGCGGTGAGCGGCGTCGTCTCGGCGGGCTTGAGCACGACAGTGTTGCCGCAGGCCAGCGCGGGCGCGACCTTCCATGCCAGCATCAGCAGCGGGAAATTCCACGGGATGATCTGGCCTGCTACCCCGTACGGCTTGTCGCCGTAGCCTGCGTAGGCGATCTTGTCGGCCCAGCCGGCGTGGTAGAAGAAGTGTGCTGCGACGAGTGGGATGTCGACATCGCGGGATTCGCGGATTGGCTTGCCATTGTCGAGCGTCTCCAGGACCGCCAACTCGCGTGATCGCTCCTGGATGATGCGGGCGATTCGGTAGAGGTACTTCGCGCGCTCGCGACCGGGCATCTTGGACCACGTCTGCTTGTACGCCGTGCGCGCAGCCTTGACCGCTCGCTCCACGTCCGCAGCTCCTGCCTCGGTGACCTCGGTCAAGACCTCCTCGGTCGCGGGGTTGATCGTCTTGAAGGTGGTCCCGTCGATCGACTCGACGAAGTCTCCGTCGATAAAGAGCCCGTAGTGCGGCGCAATGTCGACGACGGCCCGGGATTCGGGCGCAGGGGCGTAGTCGAAGGTCATCGCAGCTCCTAGTCGATCGTGACGTAGTCGGGGCCGGAGTAGTGGCCGGTGCGCATGCGCTGCCTCTGAAGCAGCAGGTCGTTGAGCAGGGTCGACGCCCCGAAGCGGAAGAGGTCGGGGGTCAGCCAGGCCACACCGCAGACCTCGTTGACCATGACGAGGTAGCGAATCGCATCCTTCGACGTGCGGATTCCTCCCGCGGGCTTCACGCCGATGCGCTGGCCTGTCTGGCGGTGCCAGTCGCGTACCGCCTCGAGCATGACCAGGGTGACGGGAAGGGTCGCCGCGGGGCTGACCTTGCCGGTGGACGTCTTGATGAAGTCGGCGCCGGCGAGCATGGCGAGGAATGATGCCCGGCGCACGTTGTCGTAGGTCCGCAGCTCCCCGGTCTCGAAGATGACCTTCAGATGGGCGGTGCCGCACGCCTCCTTCACGGCCACGATCTCGTCGAAGACGTCGAGGTAGCGGCCGGCCAAGAATGCCCCCCGGTCGATGACCATGTCGATCTCATCGGCCCCATTGGCGACCGCGTCGCGAGTGTCGGCGAGTTTCACGGCCAGGCTCGCACGGCCGGAGGGGAAGGCGGTGGCCACCGCCGCGACATGGACGATGTCGCCGACCGCATCACGTGCGATGGCGGCCATGTCGCCGTAGACACACACCGCGGCGACGTGTGGCGTGGTCGGGTCGGTGGGATCCGGTCGTAGCGCTTTGGCGCACAGGGCGCGGACCTTGCCCGGGGTGTCCATGCCCTCGAGGGTCGTGAGGTCGACCATCGAGATCGCCAAGTCGATGGCGCGCTCCTTGCTGGCAGCTTTGATCGAGCGCGTGGCGAGCATGGCGGCGCGACCTTCGGCCCCCACCTGGTCGACACCGGGGAGCCCATGCAGGTAGCGGCGCAGCGTCGCGTTACTCGTGGCGATGCCGTCGTCGAGGAGGGTGGTCACCGGCCCAGCCTAGTCGTCGTCAGGGTGACCGGGTGCGCGCGTACATAACGAGATCGTGCTGGCCATCGACACGCTCCTGGGCGTGCCTCAGCACACCCTCCCGTAGGAAGCCCGCCTTCTCCAGACTGCGCTGCTCGGCGAGATTGCCGATGTCGGTGCTGGCTTCCACTCGGCGTGCGCCCGTCAGGAGATGGTCGGAGAGTAGGCGCTGGGCGTGTGATCCCCATCCGAGACCTCGCCACTCGGGTGCGAGTGCGATACCCATCGACCACGCTCGCGAGCCCTGTGTGGGCCCGTAGAAGACCGCATGCCACGACATGGTGCCAATGATGGTGTCATCGAGAACCACGACCGCGCACAGGTGATCCCCGGGGACGCGGTCCCCTTCTCCCCAGTTTTCCCACTCCGACGAGGCGTCCGGGCAGACGTCATCGTCCGTGCGTTCGCGCACGATGAGTCGATGGCCTTCGATGTCCGCCGACGCAATGGCACCGGACTCGCTCACCCAGCATCCAACCGTGCACGGATCGCCGCATCGAGTCGGTCGAGGGTGGCCTCGGCCTCTTCGCGCGCGATCGCCAATCCCGCCCCGTCCACGCGCCGAATCGCCTCGAGGTAGCACTTGACCTTGGGTTCGGTGCCGCTCGGACGGACGATCACTCGGGCTCCGGCGAGCCGCAGGAGGAGTCCATCGGTCGGTGGCAGCCCGCCGTATCCGAGGGAGAGGTCGATGACGTCCTCGACCGGCAGGCCGCCCAGATCGCTCGGGGGATCGGCGCGCAGTCCTGCGATGGCGGCAGCGATGACCTCGGAAGTCGGCAGGCGCAGTGAGACCTGCCGCGTGGCATGCACCCCGTGGCGCAGCGCGAGCTCATCGAGCACGTCGAAGACGGTGCGTCCCTCGGCATTGAGGGCAGCGACCAGCTCAAGCGCGAGAAGCGCGGCCGTGATCCCGTCCTTGTCGGCGACATGGCGTGGATCGACGCAATACCCGAGTGCCTCCTCGTAGCCGTAGCCCAGGTCGGGGACGCGCGCGATCCACTTGAAGCCGGTCAGCGTCGTCGCGTACGCGACTCCAGCCTCCTCGGCGATGCGCTGAAGCAACGACGACGACACGAGCGACGCTGCCATCGCTCCGCTAAAGCCGCCGCGGCGCAGCAGCCACCAGGCGAGCAGCCAGCCCACCTCGTCCCCGGTGAGCACTACCCACTCCCCGGGAGTGCGGCCGTCAGCGTGCGCGGGTCGACCGTGGGGTACGCCGACCACAAGGGCGCACCGATCAGCATCCGGATCCGTCGCGATGATGAGGTCGACGTTCACTCGCCGGCCCTCGGCGAGCGCGAGATCGAGTGCGCCAGGCTCCTCCGGGTTGGGAAACGTCACCGTGGGGAACGCAGGATCCGGTCTTTCCTGCTCGGCGACCGTGAACGGTGCTGGGAATCCCGCACGGACTGCGGCATCGCGCAGCACTTGCGTACCGACTCCGTGCATCGCCGTGTGCAGGCTCACGACATCTCGGGGTGTGTCCCTCTGGGGCACCGATGCCGCCTGCTCCACGTAGCGCTCGACGATGTCATCGCCGAGGGTGAGGTGGTCGCCCGAGCGGGGAAGCCCGCTGACGGGGCCGACCGCGTCGATGAGTGCCGCGATCTCGGCATCGGCGGGAGGCACGATCTGTCGCCCGTCTGCGAGGTAGACCTTGAGGCCGTTGTCCTGCGCGGGGTTGTGGCTTGCCGTCACCATAAGACCCGCGTCGGCACCGAGTGCGCGCACGGCGTAGGCCAGCACGGGGGTGGGCAGAGCTCGGGGCAGCACGAGTGCCTTGATGCCGGCACCGACCAGAATCTCGGCACAATCCCGCGCGAAGTCGTGGGAGCGATGGCGCGCGTCGAAGCCGATGACGGCGGTCGGATGTGCATGGTGGGCGAGGAGGTACGCCGCGATGCCGGCCGCAGCCCGTGACACGGTCACGCGGTTCATCCGGTGAGGTCCCGGGCCCATGCGTCCGCGCAGTCCCGCGGTGCCGAAGGTCAGGGGTCCACGAAAGGCATCGTCGAGCTCGGCTTGCGCGGCAGCGTCGCCGGACTCCGCGGCCTCGATGAGCGCGGCGAGCTCGCCGCGTGTGCCCTCGTCCGGGTCGTCCGCGAGCCAGTCGTGCGGCGACGTTGCCACTAGAGCCGCCGGATCACCTGGGCGAGGAGCGATCCCATGCGTGTGGCGGAGGACTTGCCCGCGGCGAGGACCTCCTCGTGGCTCAGCGGCTCTCCGGTCATGCCCGCCGCGAGGTTGGTGACGAGCGAGACCCCGAGGATCTCCATGCCTGCCTGGCGGGCTGCAATGGCCTCCTGCACCGTCGACATGCCGACGAGCGTGCCGCCCACGGCGCGCACCATTGCGATCTCCGCAGGGGTCTCGTATTGCGGGCCCAGGAACTGGGCATAGACACCCTCATCGAGTGATGGGTCGATGTCGTGGGCGATGGAACGCAGTCGAGGGGAGTAGAGGTCGGTCATGTCGATGAAGGTTGCGCCGCGTAGTGGCGTCACACCAAAGAGGTTGAGGTGGTCGCGGATAAGCACGGGGGTGCCGGGCGTCCAACTCGGGTCCAGGCCACCGCAGCCATTGGTCAGGATGATGACGCGGCAGCCGGCCGCTGCTGCTGTGCGCACCGCGTGCACCACTGCATCGACTCCGTGGCCTTCGTAGAGGTGCGTCCGGCCGAGGAAGACAAGCACGGGGGTGCCATCGGCATCGATGCTCCGGATGCGCCCGTGATGACCGTCCGCGACCGGGGGCAGGAAGCCGGGCAGCGAGTCGGCGTCGATCTCGGCGACGGTCGTCCCCAGCGCATCAGCCGCGGGTCCCCAGCCCGAGCCCAGCACGATCGCTACGTCGTGGCGCGGTACTCCGGTCGCCGCCGCGAGTGCCTCCGCAGCCTTGAGTGCGAGGGCCTGAGGGTCGTCGAAGTCCACCTGTGGTGTCACCGTGTCGCTCACGGGCGCGACGCTAGCAGCGCGGCTCAGCCCGACAGGGGCGGCTCGGCCGACCCGCCGGGCGCTGCCAGCGGAGGGAGCCGACGAGATCAGGCGCAGGGATGCTGGCGCAGGCTCTCGACGTAGTCGTCGGGCGCCCCGCCCGCCGCGGCCGCATCCGCGATCATGGCGAGATAGTCAGCGGACGGGAGTCCGCCCTCGTAGGCGTCGAGGACATAGAGCCACGCGAGCACATCGCCCTCGAGGGTCTGCACGCGCACGCGAATCTTGCTCCAGAGCCCGAGCGCGAGACCCTCCCAGGCGTCGAGGGATGCTTCGTCCAGCGCGTGCATGTCGTAGAGCACGACGAAAACGGAACTGCCCGGCTCCTCGACCACCATCGACAGCGCGCCATCCCAGCCGCGGTCTTCACCGCCGAAGGTCAGCCGCCACCCCTCGAGCCACCCGGTGCCGGCGACGGGCGAGTAGGGAGCCCGCTCCGCCATCCGCTGAGGGTCGAGATTGGAGCCGTACGCCGCATAGAGCGCCACGCCCCCAGGGTACGGGCGCGGAAGCCACCTGTGGGCCGTCCGACACAATGGCGCCGTGACCCATGTCGTCATCATCGGCGCCGGCCCCGGGGGCTATGAGGCCGCACTCGTCGCGGCCCAACTCGGATCCCAGGTGACGGTCATCGATCGAGACGGGCCCGGGGGCTCGGCGGTCCTCACCGACTGCGTGCCCAGCAAGACGCTCATCGCCACCGCGGACCTTCTCGCGGTGACGGCCGAGGCGGGCTCGCTCGGCATCCGGGTCCACGGCGAGGCCCCGAGGGTCGGCACCCTCAGCGTTGACATGTCAGCCATCAATCATCGCGTCAAGGAGCTCGCAGCAGCTCAGAGCCGCGATGTCGCATCCCGCCTGGAGCGCGATGGCGTGACCTATGTCCGCGGCCATGGCCGACTGGAGTCGGCCACCTGCGCGGTCGCCCTGACCGATGACGGCGAGGTGCGCTTCGATGCTGACGTCATCCTCATCGCGACGGGTGCGCGCCCGCGCATCCTCGCGGACGCCCAGCCAGACGGCGAGCGCATCCTCACGTGGGACCAGGTCTACAACCTCGATCGAGTCCCGGAGCGACTTATCGTCGTCGGATCAGGTGTCACCGGCGCGGAGTTCGCGTCGGCGTACCACGCTCTCGGATCGGAGGTCGTGCTGGTCTCGAGTCGCGACCGCGTCCTGCCTGGTGAGGATCCCGACGCAGCCGCAGTGATTGAGGACGCCTTCACCAGTCGCGGCATGACCGTGCTCGAGAGGTCGCGCGCCGCGTCGGTGCGGCGCACTGACTCTGGAGTGGTCGTCACCCTGTCGGATGGCTCGGAGGTACTGGGCAGTCATGTGCTGCTCGCGTTGGGGTCGGTGCCCAACACCGAGGACCTCGGGCTGGCTGAGGCGGGGGTGGATGTCGACGACCGCGGCTTCATCGT
The DNA here is from genome assembly GCA_041164085.1 of Actinomycetota bacterium. Taxonomy (GTDB): domain Bacteria; phylum Actinomycetota; class Actinomycetes; order S36-B12; family S36-B12; genus Mxb001. The sequence goes on along the minus strand of JBEAQC010000084.1, from coordinate 923 downwards.
GGTTGATCGGGTGTCACGCACCAGTGCCCGCGGGGTCTACGCCGCGGGGGACTGCACGGGTGTGCTCATGCTCGCTTCCGTGGCCGCCATGCAGGGGCGGATCGCCATGTGGCACGCGCTGGGCGACTCCGTGGGCCCGCTCGACCGCGGGCACGTCTCGAGCACCGTCTTCACGACCCCGGAGATTGCCACCGTGGGTGTCACCCAGCGCGAGGTCGATGAGGGAGTGGTGAGCGCCGACTCGGTTCTTCTGCCTCTCGGCACCAACGCGCGCGCCAAGATGCAGGACATCCGGCACGGCTTCGTGAAGCTCTTCTGCAGGCCGAGTTCGCGGATCGTCATCGGCGGCGTCGTCGTGGGACCTCGCGCGAGTGAGTTGATCCACCCGATCACGGTCGCCGTCGAGGCACGTCTCACCGTGGATCAACTGGCCTCGACGTTCACCGTTTATCCGAGTCTGAGTGGCTCGATCGCCGAGGCAGCTCGCCGACTGCGCCGATCGGGCGAGGAGTAGGCGCTAGAAGTCGCCGCCGCCGAATCCTCCGCCACCGAAGTCGCCGCCACCTCCGAAGCCACCGCCGCCGAAATCACCTCCGCCGAAGCCGCCGGAGTCGCTACCCCCGAAGGCCATGGGCGAGGCCGCCGCGGCGGGTGTGCTGAAGGCGCTCGCGAGCATCGTGCCGATGAAGAGGGCGGGGAGGATGTCGCCCCAGTTGGAGTAATAGCCGCGCGCGTACGGGGCGTAGGCCGTCCCCGCGCGCCAGTAGGGCACCCGCCCGGCGGAGGTCTCGACCTCGCGGGCAGCGGGCACCGATCCCGAGCGCAGGCTCACGGCGCACGCGGCGCACACGGGCACCGGGTGTGCGGGGCCGCCGTCGGGAGCCCAGTCGACGTCATCGGTGCTCGGGCCGTGGCGCGGATCC
>JBEAQC010000083.1:0-3794 GCA_041164085.1 Actinomycetota bacterium | reverse complement strand
GCAACAGCATTGTTCTCCGTGAGTTCGCCAGCCTCCGCATAGTCGGCATTCGGTTCTTCGCGTGGGTGCGACACGACGACTTCATGGCCGCCCCAGGTGGCCACCATGCACTCGACGAACTCATCCTGCTGGAACTCGAAGTCGGCCTCCAAGAAAGGCCGGATCACCGAGGCGAGACGCCGCAGGTCGATGGCTTCGCCAAGATGGAGGAAGTCCATGAAGCGGCGGGCGTCATCTCGAGGCCCCAGATGATTTCGCTCGTCCCCGTGCATTCCCTAGTCCTTGCCCATCGCCTCGTAGCCAAGCCTGAAGGCCCTGGCCTGGATCATCTTGTCGAGATACTTGAGCCATTCGACTTTCCCGAAACCGTTCTCCACCGACATGGTGCCGACGACGACAAAGGCCATCTCGTCATCGGTGCGATCACCGAGGAAGACCGTTTTCACTGGCCCGGGTGGACGCCGCGGATTGCCTGCCGAGTTGTCGAAGATTGCCTCCACATGCAACGTGGAGCCCTTCTTCATCGGATACGGCTCCTTCGGCAAGTAGCGGTTCTGCCAGTTGAAGTCGTAGTCCGTGACTTCGAGCAGCAGGGTCCTCTCGGACGAGCCGGCCGGCTGGTGCCAAACGCGAAACTCCTTTCCCAGCCGGTGCATGTGGGGAGACATCAGCCACAGCAGGCAGTCGGTCGGCACCTCGCGAGACCCGGTGGTCTTGAAACGGGCGTCACCCTTCGGAATCAGCTTGAAATCGGTGTCGATGATGCCACCGCTGGAGTAGAGCTTGGGAGGCGTCGTGTCGAGCCAGATGCCGAGTCGGGAGGAATCATCGATCTCCGGGCGCCCTGTTCGTGCGTAGTGGATCTGGACGCAGATGTCGGACTGCGGCGGAATCACCCGCCTGGCATCCTTGGGGTATTCGAGAGCATCCACCCCGGGCACCCATCCCAGGAAATTGCCGCCGGGGTTGTCGTGGTTGCGTGTGATCTGCGTCGGGTCGGGGATGAACCCCAGCCCCATCCCCGACTCGTATCCCGGCCCGTAGTCCTCGTCGCCGGTGCCTCGCGGCCGCGGCGTTCCCAGCCGTTCTTGCGCATCGAGCAGCAAGCCTGTGCCATCGTAGAAGGCCATGGCATGGTGGACCGACCGCCGGTTGCCCGGGATGAAGTCGGCCTTCTCGAGGTAGAGCTCCTGCTCGTTGCCCAAGTGAAAGACGATGGTGCGGTTGTGGTCTTCGCCCTCGGCGGCGAGATGAAAGGCCTCCGGCATCGTGAACACCAGATCGGGCGGACGCGTGGCGCTCCACGCATCCGGATCGGGGAAGACGCGCGGAGGGGGAGCGTCGGCCGGATCGCCTCGAGGGCGGCCTTCATCCACCCATCGTCCGATGAGCGCGATCTCCTCCGGCGTGAGGCCCAAGGTGTTCTTGAGCGGAAGCCCGCGAGTCTTGGGCCAGGGCGGCATCGTCCGATCCGCGGTGAAGCGCTTGATGTCGGCCGCCCACTGCACCGCATGCTCGAAGGTCGTCAGCGAGAACGGAGCCACTTCGCCCGGGCGATGGCACTGCTGGCAGTGCGTCTGAAGGATCGGCGCGATGTCACGGTAGTACTCGACGCTGCCCTGCACGATCAGCGGGCGCTCAACCAGATCGATCGGGCAGCCGATGGGGGTCGTCTGCTCGACGGCCACCGGCTGGCCCGCCACGACGGCGGCGATGGCATCCGCGAGGTACTCCGCGTCGGCCTTGGGCCGCCGCTCCAGACGGCTCGTGTACAGGTTGTCGACGAGACCGGAGTACCGCAGGGCCCGCTCCCGATCGAGGACGAACACCTGCGGGGTGGTCGTCGCATCGAAGTGCGATGCCACGACCTTGTCTGGATCGAAGAAGACCGGGAACGGGATCTTCGCCTCCGCAACCCTCCGATCCACTTCGGCGGCATCCTCCGCATCGCAGACCAGGCCGACGAAGACCACTGCCTCGTCGCCATGGCGATCAGCCAGTTGGTTCAGCACCGGCACGGCTCGATTGGAGATCGGGCAGTCGAAGTTGAGGAAGACGATCACGGTCGCCTGGGCATCCTCGGCTTCGCCCAGCGACCACGCGCGGCCCGTGGTGCTGCGAAGTTCGATCGGCGCCACGACCTTCCCGATCCGACCGGGTGGGACATCGACGGGCGGATCGCCCGGCGCCGACCCATTCCCTCCCGCCGCCGCCCGATGGACGAGCCCGGCCGGCAAGGTCGCCAGGCCCGCAACGAACACAAGGCCTGCGAAGAGCCCCGCCGCGCTCGATCGAGCGCGCCGAAGCGCCAAGCCACGACCCCGCCGGTCAAGGAGTCCGATCCGCCTGCCACTCAACATTCGGTACCTACTTCTCGATGTCGAGGTGATAGACGAAGCGGAAGTCGCTCCCGAGCGGCCCGACGCCTTCCGTGATTGCATCGATCCGAAGCACGCTCAGCGTCAGGGGATCGAGGAGGACCCGAGCGGCATGGCGAACCGTCTCGGAGTTGGGGACCCCAGGATTCGCCTCCGCCTGTCGCGTGGACGAAATCACCCAGCAATTCGTGCCCTCGTAGATCTCCGACCCGATCACTTCAAACTTGTGGGATCCTGGAAGGTTGGACGTGATCGGCTCCGAGAGCCACGTGGTGCCGATCTCGAGGGTGCCCGGGTAGATGTAGTGCTCGACTTCGTGGTCGATCTCCCGCGGGGTGCCGTCGACTCCGATGACCGCATCGAGCACGAGAGATCGGTCCGCCTCCTGATGGAACGTCTCGTACCTGAGGGAATTCTCGAGGGTCTGCCTCCAACGGTCCCTGTCGGGGATCCCCGGCATCCCCGCCGAGCTGTAGGGGGTGATCTCGTCCTTCTGGAACTTGAACGCGTGCTCGGACTCGCCTTGCTTCCAAGGGACGATCGAATAGGTCTTCGTGAATCGATCGATCCCCGCAAACTCCCCCTTGATGAAGTACAGGACGTGTCCCGAGTACTCGACCGGCGCATGGTCGCTCACGAGACCGAGCCGATTCGAAGGCTGACCTGCCGAGGAGACACCGCCACCGGGGGCCTGGCAGGCCGTGAGGCTGAAGCCCGAGACGGCGAGCGCCACGAAGATCGGGATCGAACGCGTCTGGACCATGGGAAGCCTCTCTGGATTGGGAAGGTCAAGCGTCGACCGGCCACGAGAACCGGGCGAGGAGTTGTATCACGCCAAGACGGCGCGGGAGCCGTACGAACTCCATTTTACAAGATTGGACCAAGCGGTTCCGTCGCCTCCAAGACCCAACGCACTTGCCCTCTGGATCCGCCACGGCTCCCGGACGATTCCGCGCCAAGCCCGGGAGGACGACGTGGCCGCCGATGACGCCGGCCTCATGCTTGAGGCGACCGGGACGATCGCTTCGAGCGACGCGCCGGGGTTGGCGTCGCCCCGTTCCCGCCGCAGCGCGGGATCGACCCCTTCGGCCGCGACTGCCCGTGTCCGCGGCACGCTCACTCGATCGCGCCGCCGTAGAACCAGCGTCCAAGCCCGAAGGTGAAGACCGCGAGCCCGTAGAGCGCATGTTCGAGCGCCGAGAGCGGCGCGGAGCGGTGACGGAGATAGACCCGCATGAGCACCACGCCGCCCACAAGGGTCAAGAGCGGGGCGATCCCGTTGCGGAAGAGCAGGTGCGCTGCGCCGAAGGCCATGCCGCCGGCGATCGCCATCGGCCAGACCCGACCGCTTCCGAAGAGTTCGCGGTAGCGGAAGGCGAGGAGCGAGCGATAGAGCACCGTCTGCGGCGCGACCGA
>JBEAQC010000082.1:0-10854 GCA_041164085.1 Actinomycetota bacterium | reverse complement strand
CGGCGCCGACCTCGTGGCCACGTGGCGAGAGGTGCCCGGACTTGCTCTCGTCGGTGGCTGCTGCGGCATCGGTCCTGATGATGTCGCGGCCATCGCTCGATCGCTCGATCGCTAGATCAGGCCTGGTCGACCGCCGCGCGCGTCACCGCAAACGCCCGACCAAGCCCGACAGGGGCGGCTTCGCCGGGCCGCCGGGCCGGGCCGCCGGTCATGATGATCGTCACCGCGCGAGCCCCTCGCCGAGGGCGGTGGCTCACGCGGGCGCCCCACTCCTGCGCGGACAGGGCGACATCCGCTGTCTTGAACGTCACCGCACCGTGGGGGCGCAGCCAATCACGGAGTGCGCGTGGATCGCTGGGCACCTCCGCGTCGACGCGCCACGCACGAGCGAGGGGTGTCTGCTCGATGCCATTCGCTGTCAGCCAGGTGCTCGCATCTAGTCGCGGTGCGTCGATTCGGCACGCGAGCGCTCCGACCAGGCCCGCGCGAATGACTCCCGGTGACGGCTCGATGAGCAAGTCCAGGACCGCGTCCGTGACCGGCCCGGGATCAGCGGGTCCGGACGAGGTGATCGAGTCGATCAAGCCACCCCCCATGGCCGTCGCGGTGCGCGCATCGGAGCCGCCGAGGTGCATCCACACGGTCGCCTCGACGGTGTCGCCCTCGTGGTCGATCCACTCCACATCCGATCCCGGGGGAGCGAGGCGGGAATCGAAGCCGGGGGCCACCTTGGCCACGACCGGAAGCTGCTGGGCGAGGCGCGTCACCCAGGGCCATGACGGTGACCACTCTCGCGGATCGGACGCGGGGTGGCTGCGACCGCCGTCGATGCGCCGCGGACCTCCCTGTTGGCGGCGTGCGGGGTCGACGAAGGCCAGGTCGCAGTCGCGGATCACCTCGGCTGCGTCGGAAGTCACGTCGGCGCAGATCACGGTGACACCGTCCGCTGCGAGGTTGACCTGGGCTGCCTCGGCGCGCCACGGATCGCGCTCGATGGCCACGACGTCGAAGCCTGCCTCGGCGAGGGCATGCGAGTCGGCCCCGACACCGCAGCCGAGATCGGCGATGCGCGGTGGGGCGTCGGTGGGATGACCGGCCGCAGCCCACCGGTATCGGAGGCTCTCGGCGCGGTAGCGAGCCACCTCCGAGCGCGTGGCCTGCTGGACCGCCTCGGCATCCAGGATGGCCGTCTGCGACCACGCGCCCAGTCGCGGGAGGGCCCGGCGGCGCAGATCGACCTGGGTGGCAATGGCCGCCACCAGGGCCGGGTCGAGGTGAGGGTGGGCCCGGCGTACCCGGTCCAGTGCCGCCGGCTCGGTGAGGTCCGCCACCTGACCCAGGGCCTGCCACAGCGGGCCGGTCTCGCTGCCCAGGAGGTCAGCGGGGCGCAGGCGGTCCGTCGATGCCATGCGGGGACGGTAGCGAGGGCGGCGAACCTGGCACTCGGTTTGACGGAGTGCTAACGCACCCCTACAGTGGTGTCTGGCACTCAAGCCCGGAGACTGCTAGACCGGCGAGTGCCACCGGGTCGAACCGGCACCGCGACGACGGGGCGACCATGGCCATCCAACACAACCCGGAGGACATCACCGTGTCGGTCTCCATCAAGCCGCTCGAGGATCGCATCCTCGTCCAGACTCTCGACGCCGAGCAGACCACCGCTTCCGGCCTCGTCATCCCCGACACCGCGAAGGAGAAGCCCCAGGAGGGCAAGGTCCTTGCGGTGGGTCCGGGTCGATTCGACGAGGACGGCGACAAGCGGATTCCGCTCGACATCAAGGTCGGCGACGTCGTGATCTACTCGAAGTACGGCGGCACCGAGGTCAAGTACAACAACGAGGAGTACCTCATCCTCTCGGCCCGCGACGTGCTCGCGGTCGTAGAGAAGTAGGTCTCCCGCCCGCGACGCCGGGCCAGTCGGGTGACTGATGTCGCCCGCAGGCCCGGCGCACGCGGAGGTCGATCTTCTCCGCCCACACTCTTTCCCTGGCCCCACAACTCTTCCCACGAGCAACGAAGCAGAAGGACCATTCATGGCCAAGATCCTGGAATTCGACGAGTCAGCCCGCCGCAGCCTCGAGCGCGGTGTCAATCAGCTGGCGGACACCGTCAAGGTGACGCTCGGCCCGCGCGGACGCAATGTCGTCATCGACAAGAAGTGGGGATCCCCCACGATCACCAATGACGGTGTGACGATCGCTCGCGAGATCGAGTTGGAAGACCCCTACGAGAATCTCGGGGCCCAGCTCGTCAAAGAGGTCGCCACCAAGACCAATGACGTCGCTGGTGACGGCACGACCACCGCGACGGTGCTCGCCCAGGCGATGGTCAAGGAGGGCCTGCGTCAGGTCGCTGCCGGGGCCAACCCCATGTCACTCAAGAAGGGCATCGATGCCGCCGTGGCGTCGATGAACGACGCGCTCAACAGCGCCGCTCGCGAGGTGCAGGGTCGCGATGAAATTGCCCAGGTGGCGACCATCTCGTCGCAGGACGCCGAGGTCGGCTCCCTGATCGCCGATGCGTTCGACAAGGTGGGCAAGGACGGCGTCATCTCCGTCGAGGAGTCCAGCGTCGCCGAGATGGGTCTGGAGTTCACGGAGGGAATGCAGTTCGACAAGGGCTACATCTCCCCTTACTTCGTCACGGACGCCGAGCGCATGGAGGCAGTCCTCGAGGATGCGGGCATCCTGCTCGTGCAGGGCAAGGTCTCGAGCGTCGCCGAGCTGCTGCCCGTGCTCGAGAAGGCTTCCCAGACCGGCAAGCCGCTGCTCATCATCGCCGAGGATGTTGATGGCGAGGCTCTGTCCACGCTCGTGGTCAATCGCATCCGCGGCACGTTCGCCTCGTGTGCGGTCAAGGCGCCGGCCTTCGGTGACCGCCGCAAGGCGATCCTGCAGGACATCGCCATCCTCACCGGCGCCCAGGTTGTTGCCCCCGAGGTCGGGCTCAAGCTCGATCAGGTCGGGCTTGAGGTCCTCGGGCACGCGCGCCGCGTCGTTGTCACCAAGGACGATACGACCATCGTCGACGGCGGCGGCGACAAGCAGGCCGTGTCCGATCGCATCGCCCAGATCCGCCAGGAGATCGAACGCACCGACTCGGACTGGGACCGGGAGAAGCTCCAGGAGCGTCTCGCCAAGCTCTCCGGCGGCGTCGTGGTCATCAAGGTCGGGGCCCACACCGAGGTCGAGCTCAAGGAGAAGAAGCATCGCGTCGAGGATGCCGTCTCGGCCACTCGCGCTGCGATCGATGAGGGCATTGTTGCCGGCGGTGGCACCGCCCTAGTCCACGCCAGCAAGGCTCTCGCTGATGATCTTGGCAAGTCCGGTGATGAGGCGACGGGTGTCGCCGTCGTCGCGAAGGCGGCCGTCGAGCCCATGCGCTGGATCGCGGAGAACGCGGGTGAGCAGGGCTACGTCGTCGTGAGCAAGGTGGCGGATCTCCCGGTCGGCCAGGGGCTCAACGCCGCCACCGGGGTCTACGAGGATCTCATCGCCGCAGGCGTGATCGACCCCGTCAAGGTCACGAAGTCAGCGCTCACCAATGCCGCGTCCATTGCCGGCATGCTGCTGACCACGGAGGCACTCGTCGTCGACAAGCCCGAGGAGGAGGAGCCTGAGGCTCACAGCCACGGGCATGGCCACCACGGGCACAGCCACTAGCACTGACTATCGAGTGGGCAGGTGCGCCGCTCTCCATCGGAGGGCGCGCAGCTGCCCACTCTGCTGTATGCCGCGCGATGTAGGACCTGACCTCGGGAGACATCTCAGGTCGTCGATCGTGCAACGCACATCAAAAGACCCCACCCGGATCGCGGATGGGGTCTTTTGCGTCTGTGATCACACAGCGGTGGCGAACCGGCGGCGCTGGTAGATCGCCTCGCGATCGTCCTCGCTCATTCCGCCCCACACGCCGTACGGCTCCCGCACTGCCAGGGCGTGTGCCGCGCACTGGGCCAGGACCGGGCATGCCGCGCACACGGCCTTGGCCGCTCGCTCGCGCGCTTCGCGCGCGGGACCGCGCTCGCCCTCGGGGTGAAAGAACGTGTCGGGGTCCTCGCCGCGGCATGCGCCGTGGAGCTGCCAGTCCCAAATGTCTGCATTGGGCCCGGGTAGCCGGGAGATGTCTGCCATGTGTGCCTCCTGCCCGTAGGGGGTTACCCACAACCTAGCAATCGCGTCACAAGTTGGTCAAGGGGGTTAGTTGAACAAGTTTTGCCTCGAATAGGCCCTCAGGATGCGCTTGCCCGGATGAGGCGGAGAATGGCGGCATGTCCACCGGTCCCCAGGAGCAGAACGGCCCCGTGTCGGGCCCGGCCCCCGGGCTGACCGTGGCGGCTGTGGCCCGGCGCCTAGGAGTGGCCCCCGCCACCTTGCGCACCTGGGACCGCAGGTACGGGCTGGGACCGAGCCAGCACTCCGCCGGGGCACATCGTCGCTACTCGCCAACGGACATCGCGCGGCTCGAGAGCATGCGTCGACTGGTGCTCTCCGGTGTCCCACCGGCGGAGGCGGCCCGCGTCGTGCAGGAAGGCGACATCGAGCCCGCCGGGATAGCTGAAAGCATTCCCACAGCACCGGCGCGCCAGGGCGGCGGCCACGTCGTCGCGATCCCGGGTGGCACACCCAATGCGCGCGGCCTCGCGCGCGCCGCTGTCGCGCTCGACGCTGATTCGTGCCGCGCCATCGTCGGTGAGACCCTCGACCGCCGCGGCGTCGTCTGGACCTGGGACCACCTCGTCGCGCCCGTGCTCGTGGGTATCGGTCAGAAGTGGGAGCAGTCGGGCCGAGGCATCGACGTTGAGCACGTCCTGTCCGAGGCCATCCAGGCGGAGTTCAGCGAACGTGTGAGTCGAGCCCCGGCGACATCCCCGACATCGGTTCTGCTCGCCGCGGCACCGGGAGAGTTCCACGTCCTGCCGCTGTGGGCCCTTGCTGCCGGCCTGGCCGAGCGCCACGTCGCCATCCGCATGATGGGTGCGCGCACTCCTGCCGATGCCCTCGGTCAGGCGATGCGGCGCACCGGCCCGGGAGCGGTCCTGGTGTGGTCGCAGACTCGAGAGACGGGCGACCCCGCAGGGCTCGTCGTGTTGCCCGATCTGCGGCCTGACCCGCTCGTGCTTCTCGGAGGCCCCGGCTGGTGGCCGGTGGAGCCCCCACGCGGTCAGCGCGTGGGCGATCTGTCTGAGGCCATCACGATGCTCTCGCGGGCCGCTGGCGCCTGAGGTGAGCGCGGGTGGCCCCGCTGCCGGTGCAACGCCCGACGATCTCTGGATCGACGCCGCTACCCAGGGAGCACGTGGGGACTACAGCGAAGCCGCGGCACTGTGCCGGGCTCTCGCACATCACGGTGGACGCTGGAGATCCCTGGCGTTGTCCATGCGCGCGAGCCACCATCGGCAGGTCGGCGCCATAGTCACCGCGCGCGCGTTAGACGTGCAGGCGCTCGATTCCGCGGATGATGACGAAAGCTGCGCCGACGCGCTCATCGGACTCGCTGCGGACGACGTCGCCGCGGGCGCCGCATCGACCGCGCAGGACTGGCACGCGCAGGCCGGGGTCATGGCCGCGAATGGATGGCGGACGCTGACACGGTGGCACTGGGTGGGGGCGGAACTCGCCCTCCTCGTGGGTGACCGTGGCGCGGCCGCCGATCATGCTCGCGCGTCCGTGGCCTGCTCCGCAGAAGAGTCCCACCGACATGAGGCCAAGTCGCTCATCATTGTGGCGGCGGCGACCGGGGATCCCACCGGCCTGGATCGCGTCGCGACTGTTCTCGAGGCGTCGTCGTGGCCCACGCTGCAATGGCCACTCGCCCTCGTCGCAGCCGACCTCGGCGATCGCGTGGATCCGGTCTGGCTGGCTCGGGCCTGGCACGCCGGTGCCGACGCGACGTACCGCATCGAAGAGCGCCTGCCGGCCGGGCTGGTAGCCACCTGGCGGGCCCAGCCGGGTGTGGGCCGCCTGCGGGCCGGATCCCCGGACCGTGGGGGCGAGTAGCCTGACGCCATGTCAGACGGACCCATGCTCCCCGAGCCCTTCGCCTACCTCGGGCTCACCTTCGATGACGTCCTGCTGCTGCCTGCGGAGTCCGATGTCGTGCCCAGTGACGTGGACACGACCAGCCGCCTGACTCGCAACATCAACGTCAAGGTGCCACTGCTTTCCAGCGCGATGGACACGGTGACCGAGGGCCGGATGGCCATCGCGATGGCGCGTCAGGGCGGCGTGGGGATCCTGCATCGCAACCTGCCTATCGAAGAGCAGGCCGCCCAGGTCGACATGGTCAAGAGGTCCGAGGCGGGCATGGTGAGCAATCCCGTGACGTGCGGGCCCGACGACAGTCTCGCGGATGTCGACGCACTGTGCGGGCGCTACCGCGTCAGCGGTGTGCCCGTGGTCGATGAGGGCCAGGTACTCCTGGGCATCATCACCAACCGTGACATGAGGTTCGAAGATGACATGGGTCGTCGGGTCCGCGAGGTCATGACGCCGATGCCCCTCGTGACCGCCCCCGTTGGAGTGAATCCCGAGGATGCACTGCGCATCCTCGCCAGTCACAAGATCGAGAAGCTGCCGCTCATCCACCCTGACGGCCGCCTCGGCGGACTCTTCACAGTGAAGGACTTCGTCAAGTCCGACAAGTATCCCCTAGCCACCAAGGATGCGGATGGGCGTCTCGTGGTGGGAGCCGCGGTCGGCGTCGGCCCCGACGCCGAGAAGCGTGCCCACGACCTCATCGATGCGGGTGTCGACCTGCTTATCGTCGACACCGCTCACGGTCACTCACGCGCGGTCGTGGACATGGTGGCTCTGCTCAAGCGCACGACGTCCGTCGATGTCGTCGGCGGCAATGTCGCGACTCGCGAGGGCGCCTTGGCGCTGGTCGAGGCTGGGGCGGATGGCATCAAGGTCGGCGTCGGCCCAGGATCGATCTGCACGACGCGCGTGGTCGCGGGTGTCGGCGTGCCTCAGATCTCCGCCATCTACGCCGCCAGCCTCGCTGCGCGTCCCGCGGGCGTGCCCATCATCGGCGACGGTGGGGTGCAGTTCTCCGGCGATATCGCGAAGGCCTTGGTTGCAGGCGCCGACACCGTGATGGTGGGCGGCCTCCTTGCCGGCTGCGAGGAGGCACCCGGCGACGTGGTCTTCGTCAACGGCAAGCAATTCAAGGCCTACCGCGGGATGGGCTCACTGGGAGCGATGCAGTCGCGTGGCGAGGCGCGCTCCTACTCCAAGGATCGCTACTTCCAAGATGACGTCCTGAGCGATGACAAGTTGGTGCCCGAGGGCATCGAGGGGATGGTTCCCTACCGCGGCCCGCTCTCGGTCGTTACTCACCAGCTGGTCGGAGGCCTACGCGCGTCCATGGGCTACTCCGGTGCGTCCACGATCCCGGAACTTCATGCCAAGGGGCGCTTCGTGCGCATCACCGCCGCCGGGCTCAAGGAGAGCCACCCTCATGATGTCGTCATGACCGTCGAGGCCCCCAACTACCACTCGCGATAGGACTGCTGTGACAGAGATTGAGATCGGTCGCGGCAAGCGCGGCAGGGTCGCGTACTCCCTCGATGAGGTGGCGATCGCCCCGAGTCGGCGCACGCGCGACGCGGACGAGGTATCCACCGCCTGGCAGATCGATGCCTACCGGTTTGAGGCTCCGATCATGGCCGCGCCGATGGACTCGGTGGTCTCCCCTGAGAGTGCGGTGGCGTTGGGCCGGCTTGGGATCCCCGCCGCCTTGAACATCGAGGGTCTGTGGAGCCGCTTCGCCGATCCTCTGCCCGTGCTCGAGCGAATCAGGCGGGCGCCGGAGCATGAGGCCACAGCCATGCTGCAGCACGTCTACGCCGAGGCGCCGATTGATGAGGGCCTCATCCGTGAGCGCATCGCGACGATTCGAGATGCGGGCGTCAATGTCACCGTCGGCGTTTCGCCCCAGGGCGCCTCTCGCCTGGCACCGGTCGCCGTCGCGGCAGGTATCGATCTCCTCGTCATCCGCGGCACGACTGTCTCAGCCGAGCATGTGTCATCCGACGGCGCCCCGCTCAACCTCAAGACGTTCATCTACGACCTCGAGGTCCCCGTCATCGTCGGGGGGTGCGCGACGTACCAGGCTGCGCTGCACCTGATGCGCACGGGCGCTGCGGGTGTTCTTGTGGGCTTCGGCGGCGGCGCCGCCCACACCACCTCGGATGTGCTGGGCATCAGGGTGCCCATGGCAAGCGCCATCGCCGATGTCGCTGCCGCGCGGCGGGACTATCTCGATGAATCCGGCGGGCGTTACGTCCATGTCCTGGCCGACGGTTCCGTCGGTTCCTCGGGAGCACTCGTGAAGGCCATCGCCTGCGGTGCCGATGCGGTGCTGGTCGGATCCCTCCTGGCGCGTGCGAGCGATGCGCCGGGGGCGGGCGTCCACTGGGGGGCCGAGGCATGGCATCCGCACCTACCGCGAGGTGAGCGCAAGGAACTCGGCGTGGTCGGCACCTTCGAACAGATCCTTTGCGGCCCGTCAACCCATGCGGATGGGTCGGCCAACATCGTCGGCGCACTGCGCAAGGCGATGGCCACGACCGGCTACAGCGATCTCAAGGAATTCCAGCGCATCGACGTCATCTTGGACCCGCACTAGATCGCTCGCCGCGACCAGGATGGGGGCGATAGCGCACAATGGGGGGGTGATGAGCTCGGACGGTCGCCTGGATCGGGCAGCGCGGGCGGAGTCGAGTGCTGACGTCCGACATCATCGTGTCGATGTCGCGATCCTCGGCGGAGGAGTGGTCGGCTGTGGAGCAGCCCTGGACGCCGCGGCCCGAGGACTCAGCGTGGTGCTCGTCGAGCAGAGCGACCTAGCGGCGGGTACGTCGTCGCGATCCTCGCGACTGGCACACGGAGGGCTGCGCTACCTCGAACAGCGCGAGTTCTCGCTGGTCCATGAGGCGCTCACCGAGCGCGGACTCTTGCTCGATCGGCTCGCCCCGCATCTGGTCAGGCCTGTCCCCTTCCTCTTCCCCGTGGGGCGCCAGTGGGAGCGGCCCTACGTCGCCTCGGGCATTCGGCTCTACGACGTCCTCAGCCGGATCGGCAGCTATGGCGGCACCATGCCTCGACCCAAGAGCTTGAATGCGGACGAGGCGAAGGAACTCGCACCGGACCTGGACGCGGGTGAGATCGCCGGAGCAGTGCGCTTCCATGACGCCCAGATCGATGATGCGCGCCACACCGTTGCTGTTGCGCGCACGGCAGCGTCCTTCGGGGCCCATATCCTCACCCGCACTCGGGCTGAGTCCTTGATCGTCGAGGATGGTCGCGTCGATGGTGTGCATGTCGTGGACGAACTCACCGGCGCCGACTACGACATCCGGGCGCGTGTCGTCATCGCGGCTGCGGGGGTCTGGACTGACGACGTCCTGCACATGATCGACCCGGACGCCCCTGACAAAGTGCAGCAGAGCCGCGGAGTCCACCTGGTGGTGCGCGGCGACGCCATCCGGTCGACCACGGCGATCATCGCGCGCACGCCGGCCAGCGTTCTCTTCCTCCTGCCGTGGGGAGGGGACTGGATCGTCGGTACGACGGACACCCCGAGAGAGCCGGCTGAGAGCCTCGCCGATCCTGTGGCGACCGAGGACGAGATCGCCTATCTCATCGGCCAGGCCAATCGCTGGCTCGCCCGTCCGCTGCGACGAGAGGACGTGATCGCGACGTATGCGGGCTATCGACCCCTGGTCGCGGCTGATGCCAGTGAGTCGACGACGCAGGTGTCGCGAGAGCACGTGATCTTCCACCCTGCACCCGGGCTGGTGGCGATCGCCGGGGGCAAGTACACGACGTACCGCGTCATGGCCGCTGATGCTGTGGACGCCGCCGTCGCCGAGCTCGATGATGAAGCGATCCCGGGATCGACGACCGCGGATATTCCGCTCGTCGGCGCCGTGGGGTTCGCTGAGCTTTGGGCTGATCGCGCGAGTCTCGCGGAGAGGTGGGATCTGCCGATGCCCACGATCGAGCGACTGCTGCGACGCCATGGGTCTCGAATCAGCGAGGTACTCGACGTCATGGCCGTCGACCCGCGCCTGCGCGAACCTCTGCCGCCCGAGGGCCGTCACCTCGGGGCCGAGGCTGTCGTCGCGGTAACGCATCAGGGTGCCCTCGACCTTGAGGACGTGCTGGTCAGGCGGCTGCGTCTCACTGCCGAGTCCCCCGACGCGGGGCGTGAGGCGGCTGCGGCCGTGGCACCCCTGATCGCCCCCTACCTCGGCTGGGATGAGGCGCGTGCCGCACAGGAGATCGCGACCTATTCCGATCGCCATCCGCTCGTGCGCGCGTAGGCTCAGGCCATGAGCATGCTCGCAGCACCCCCGGCCGCCTCAAACCTCATCGCCCAGTTGGCCGTCGCGCCCGACGCGGAGACCCGAGAGGTCCGCGCGCCGTTCACCGGGGAAATCCTCTACCACCTGCCGCTTGCGACGGAGTACGACGTGGCGAGTGCCGCGGCGCGTGCGCGTTCGGTGCAGCGCGAGTGGGCGGAGCGTCCCGTGCGAGATCGGGTACGCATCATGCGACGCTTCCACGATCTTGTGATCGCCAAGCGTGACGAGGCCCTCGACCTGCTGCAGTGGGAAGTGGGCAAGGCGCGCGCCGATGCCCTTGAGGAAGTCCTCGATGTCGCCGTGGTCGCGCAGTACTACACACGCAAGGCACCTGGTCTGTTGAAGTCCCGTCGGGTGCGTGGTGCCCTTCCCCTGCTTGTCGGAGTCGAGGAGATCCGCAAGCCCGTGGGCCTGGTCGGCATCATCGCGCCATGGAACTATCCGCTCACGCTCGCGGCGAGTGATGCGATCCCGGCCCTGCT
>JBEAQC010000081.1:0-5357 GCA_041164085.1 Actinomycetota bacterium | reverse complement strand
GCACCGTCGTCCTCGATGAGCGCGGCGAGATCCTGGCCGACCTCACCGGCAACGCCACGACGTACGTCGTCGCCCGTGGCGGCAGGGGAGGACTCGGCAATGCCGCGCTCGCCTCACCCCGTCGCAAGGCACCCGGCTTCGCGCTCAAGGGCGAGCCAGGCGAGCACCGCGACGTCGTCCTCGAACTCAAGTCCGTCGCCGACGTCGCGCTCGTCGGCTATCCCAGCGCCGGCAAGTCGAGCCTCATCGCCGCGCTGTCGCAGGCACGCCCGAAGATCGCCGACTATCCCTTCACCACGCTCGTGCCCAACCTCGGTGTCGTCACGGCCGGAGATGTCACCTACACGATTGCCGACGTCCCCGGCCTCATCCCCGGTGCCAGCGAGGGCAAGGGGCTGGGCCTGGAGTTCCTGCGCCACATCGAGCGCTGCTCGGTGATCGTGCACGTCATCGACGCCGCGTCACTGGAGTCCGATCGCGAGCCCCTCGCCGACCTCGACATCATCGAGGCCGAGCTGGCGGCGTACGGCGGCCTTGCTGACCGGCCCCGACTCGTCGCCCTCAACAAGATCGACCTGCCCGACGGCAAGCTCGTCGCCGACATGGTCGCGCCGCTGCTCGCCGAGCGCGGTCTGCCCACCTACGAGGTCTCGGCCGTGAGCCACCAAGGTCTGCGTGAGCTCTCCTTCGCCATGGCTGCTCTGGTCAAGGAGCATCGCATCGCGACCGCCGACGCGACGGCACCGCGCATCATCATCACCCCGCCAGCGGTCGACGATGCCGGGTTCGACGTACGCCGCGAGAAGCATCCCGAGACGGGCGAGCCGATCTATCGCGTCACCGGGGTCCGCCCCGAGCGCTGGGTGCGCCAGACGGACTTCGCCAATGAGGAAGCGGTCGGCTACCTCGCGGATCGGCTCGCGCGCCTCGGCGTCGAGGAGCAACTCCTGGCGAACGGTGCCGCCCCCGGCAGCACCGTCGTGATCGGACCCGGCGATGATGCGGTCGTGTTCGACTGGGAGCCCACCATTGGCGCGGGAGGCACGACCGCGAGCGGCCCGCGCGGCACCGATCGGCGCCTGGAGGACTGGTGAGTCCGCGAGCCACCCGGGATTCGGTCGGGCAGGCGCGCCGCATCGTCATCAAGATCGGCTCGTCCTCGCTCACGCGCGCCGACGGCGGCGTCGATGTCGATCGGGTAGCGGGTCTCGTCGACGTCATCGCCGACCGCGTCACCGCCGGCAGCCAGGTGATCCTGGTCTCCAGCGGCGCGATCGCCACCGGCTTCCCCATCCTCGGCCTCACCGCGCGGCCCCGGGATCTGGCGACCCAGCAGGCCTCCGCCAGTGTCGGTCAGGGGGTGCTGCTCGCGCAGTATTCGATGTCCTTCGCCGCACGCGGTATCACCGTGGGCCAGGTGCTGCTCACTGCCGATGACATGACACGGCGAACCCACTACCGCAATGCCCAGCGCACCCTCGACAAGCTCATCGAGATGGGTGTCGTGCCGATCGTGAATGAGAACGACACCGTTGCGACCGACGAGATCCGTCTCGGTGACAACGATCGGCTCGCTGCGCTCGTGGCCCACCTCGTGCGTGCCGACGCACTCGTCCTGCTCTCCGATGTCGATGGCCTCTACGACGGCCCGCCCAGCAAGGGCGGCGCGACCATGATCACCGAGGTGCACGACATGGACGACCTCGCGACCGTCTCTATCGGGGGTGTCGGGTCGAGCGTGGGCCTCGGCGGGATGACCACCAAGGTCGAGGCTGCGCGTATCGCGACCGCGGCGGGGATCCCCGTGGTCCTCGCTCACTCGAAGGCCGCGCGCGAGGCCCTGGCCGGGGCCGATATCGGGACGGTGTTCTTGCCCACGGGACGGCGTACCCCGACACGCCTGCTGTGGCTTGGCCATGCCAGCACCCCGCGGGGCAGGCTCTATCTCGACGATGGCGCCGTGCGTGCCCTCACGGTGCGGCGGGCCTCACTCCTGCCGGCAGGTGTCACCAGAGTGGAGGGTGAGTTCACAGCGGGTGACCCGGTGGACCTTCTTGACGAAACTGGCCACACGATCGCCCGCGGGCTGGTCAACTACGACTCAGCGGAACTCCCCGCGCTGCTGGGCCGGTCCACCCGGGACCTGGCCAAGGAGTTGGGGCCGGAGTATGAACGCGAGGTCGTGCATCGCGATGATCTCGTGATCCTGGCAGGGGCTCCGCCTGAGTGATCGGCGGAAGGGGGCACGGATGTCGACCCTGGAGCAGGCTGTGCCCCCGTCGCTGTGGTTCGTCACCGTCACCGTCGCCGGCGAGGTGGTCGACGCGCAGGTGATCCGCTCAGGTCTCGAGCGCCTATCCCACGAGCACCCCTTCCTCCTGTCGGGCCGCTACGCCGCCGATCGCGCGGAGGTGCGCTACTGGGAGGAAGGGCCTGACGCCCAGTCCGTGCTCGACCTGGCCGTCGCGCTGTGGCAGGAGCACCGCGAATCCGCGGGGCTTCCCGACTGGGATGTCGTCGGAGTCGAGGTCATTGACCGCGACACCTTCCACCGCCGGGGCCGCCACCTGGGCCAGGGGCCCGGCCTCATCGCCGCCGGCGGCGTTTCACCCCTCTAGCCGTACCCTGGTGCCGTGACCGACGACCGCGCCGAGATCCTCGCCTGCGCCCAGCGGGCCCGCGAAGCGGCGACCGTGCTCCGCGGGGTGACCCGCGAACGCAAGGACGCCGCGCTGCGCGCCTGCGCGGCCGCGCTTCGCGCGCAGACCCCCCGGATCGTCGAGGTCAACAGCGTCGATCTCGATCGGGCGCGCGAGGCGGGCACGAGCCCCGCACTCCTCGATCGCCTCACGCTCGACTCTTCCCGCATCGACGCCATCGCGTCGGCGCTCGAGGAGGTTGCCGACCTGCCCGATCCCATCGGCGACGTCGTGCGCGGCTACACCCTGCCCAATGGCCTGCAGGTGCGCCAGGTGCGCGTGCCACTGGGCGTCGTCGGGATCATCTACGAGGCCCGTCCCAATGTCACCGTGGATGCCGCGGGACTGTGCCTGAAGAGCGGCAACGCCGCCCTGCTCCGTGGCTCGTCCTCCGCCCACGCGACCAACGAGGTGCTCGTCGAAGTCCTGCGTGAGGCGCTCGTCGCCTCGGGTCTGCCCGCTGACGCGGTGCAACTCGTGCCGGGCACCTCACATGAGTCCGTGAAGCACCTCATGACCGCGCGCGGCCTGGTCGACGTGCTCATCCCGCGTGGCGGCGAGGGCCTGATCCGTAGCGTCGTCGAAGGCTCCACCGTGCCGGTGATCGAGACGGGCGTCGGTAACTGCCACGTCTACGTCGATCGCGACGCCGATGTCGACATGGCCGTACGCATCCTGCTCAACTCCAAGGCCCAGCGCGTAAGCGTGTGCAATGCCGCCGAGACTCTGCTCGTCCACCGGGAGATCGCTGATCGCTTCCTGCCGGCAGCCTTCACGGCCCTGCGCGAAGCCGGCGTCACGGTGCACGGCGATGACGCGATGGCGGCCTACGCCGAGTCCGAGGGTGCGGCGTACCAGCCGGTGACGGACGACGACTGGGCCGCGGAGTACTACTCGCTCGACATCGCCGCCGGCATCGTCGACAGCCTTGATGACGCGCTTGCCCACATCCGGCGCTGGTCCTCCGGTCACACCGAGGCGATCGTCACCGACTCCCAATCCGCTGCCCAGGCGTTCATCTCCGGTGTCGACGCGGCAGCGGTGATGGTCAACGCCTCCACCCGCTTCACCGACGGCGGGGAATTCGGCTTCGGCGCCGAGATCGGCATCTCGACGCAGAAGCTCCACGCTCGCGGGCCGATGGGCCTGCCCGAACTCACGACCACGACGTACGTGGTCGTCGGCGACGGCCACATCCGCCAGTAGTCCGGCATCGAGGGACCGGACGCTAGGCTGGAGACGTACGCGGGTCGCCTGGCCCGACGAGGGAGGAGTGCCATGAGTCCGCTCACCGCAGCCGTGTGGGCATCGGCCGAGGCCGGCGAAGGTGCTGTCATTTCCCCGTATGTTTTCGGCGGGGTCGCACTCGCGGTGCTGCTCCTGCTGCTCGTCATCACGATGCTCATCAACGTCGACCGCTGATCGACGGCGAGCAGCTCCAGCGTCATGCGCATCGGGGTCATGGGTGGGACCTTCGACCCCATCCACATCGGCCACCTCGTCGCCGCCTCCGAGGTCGCGCACCGTTTCGCCTTGGACCGCGTGATCTTCGTGCCCACCGGGCAGCCCTGGCAGAAATCACATCGTGAGGTCTCACCCGCTGAGGATCGCTATCTCATGACGGTCATCGCGACGGCGGCGGATGACCGCTTCAGTGTCTCCCGCGTCGACGTCGATCGCGAGGGCTTGACCTACACCGTCGACACCCTGCGGGACATCCGCGCCGAGCAGGGCGAGATGCACGACTACTACTTCATCACCGGCGCCGATGCGCTCTCGGAGATCCTCTCGTGGCGCGAGCCCGACGAGGTCCTGCGCCTGGCCCACCTGGTCGGTGTCACCCGGCCCGGCCATGTCCTGAGCGATCCTGGACTAGCACCTGGACGTGTCACGCTGCTGGAGATCCCGGCTCTGGCGATCTCGTCCAGCGATATTCGGCAGCGAGTCGGCGACCGTGAGCCGATCCGCTACCTGGTCACCCCGGGTGTGGAGGCCTACATCGCGAAGGTGGGGTTGTACCGCGCATGAGCGTGGCTCAACGCGTCTTCGTCGTCGCGGTGGGCGCACTCGTCATCGTTCTCGGTCTCGGCCTGGTCTCGATCGTGCGCTCCGAGGGCGTGCCCGTGCCCGATCCATCGCCGACCGTGACCCCTGTCGAGGGCACCCTCCTGATGCAGGTGCTCGACGCCGACGGCTACGCCGTGGGCAACGTCGTTATCGGTATCGAGCCCGAGGAGTCGGAGCCCTTCACCATCATGCTCGCCGTGCCGGCGAGCCTTCTCGTGCCCGAGGGCGACGACAGCGTGACACTCGGCACGACTCCCAGCTCAGCCGACACCCTCGCGAGCGTCAATGCGATCGAGCAGGGGCTCGGCATCCGTATCGACGCGGGCATCACGCTCGATCGCCTCGCCTTCGCCGGTCTCGTGGACGCGGTCGACGGCATTTGGGTGCAATTGGATCGACCGATCCTGCTGCCGGGAATCGGCGAGGACAGTCGGCGGCGCGTCTTCGGCCCCGGCTGGGCCAAGATGGACGGCATCGCCGCGGCGGACTACGCCGTACTCCGCCTGCCCGGTGAGAGCGAGCAGGATCAGGTCGAGCGATTTGTGGGACTGCTCGTTGACGTGCTCGAGCGGCTGCCCCGCTCGGACGACC
>JBEAQC010000080.1:0-2589 GCA_041164085.1 Actinomycetota bacterium | reverse complement strand
AAGCGCCAGGACTGTCGGGAGTGATGTCGTGCCGGAGCGATCCGTCGCGTTCGAGGACGCGGATGCGGGGCTGGCCGTCGACGCGCGAGTAGGTGACGATCGCGTCGTCGAAGGCAACCATGTCGTGGATCCGACCGTCGCGGATATCAAGAGCTGGCGCCGTGGGGCTCGCCTCCGCGGTGAGCGCGAACTCCACCTCGTTGTCGTTGGCCAGGACCAGCCATCGGTCGGTGTCCCACTCCACGTCGTACTCCACCTCGGCCGCGCGCGGGCGGATGCTCTCCGCTTCGCCGTCCACGACCTCCCAGCATTCGCTTGTCGTGCGCGAGTGCGAGGCGATGACGACCCGGTCCTGACTCCGGCGCACGGTGAGCTCGAAGCGCTGATCGGGCTCGGTGACGACGACATGGCGCTCGCCGGTGAGGGGGTTGAGGCGGTGCACCGCGTCCGGGCGGTTGAGCTGATCGATGACGGTGAAGTAGAACCACCCGTCCGCCCAGGCACCGGTGTAGTAGGTGTCGTCGATCGCGAGGGGCAGGTCGTCAGCCTGCGAGAGGTCGGCCCCGTCGGTGAGCCGCCGGAAGCGCAGGGTGTAGCGCTCGGAGCCGTCGAGGTCTACCGAGTAGGCCAGCAGCGACTCGTCCGGGCTCGGCTCGACCACCCCGGTCGCGGCGTAGGGCGAGCCCAGCCCCGCGAGGTCGACCAGGAGTTGGCTGGCGGCCTCCTGGCGACGACTTCGTCGCAATTCGGGCAACTCACGTCCGGGTGGTGCGAGCGTGTAGTAGGTATGGCTCCCATGATCCCGGCTGACCGACCGTTCAGCATCGGGGGTGCGCGCCTTCAACTCGGCGAAGACCTCGTCGGCGCGGGGAGCCAGGGGGGCCAGGCGCTCGTCACAGGCGAGACGCTCGGCCACCAGGTAGGACAGCGCCGCGGTGTGATCGCGCATCCAGGCGTAAGGATCGGCCCCGGCCTCGCGTCGGGCTGCAGGTGATGAAGATGAAGGCACGGATGAACACTACGAGGGAGACGACGTGATCCGCAGACTGATCGCCACCGTGGCCGCGGCCACCATCGTGGCGGTGCCCGCCGCGGCAGTGCCCCAGGCACAGGCGGCCGACCCGGTGGTCTTCACCGTCGGCATGCTCGCCGATGTCGACTCGCTGAATCCCTTCACCGGGATCCTGGCCGAGTCGTACGAGATCTTCCAACTGCAGTACGCCACGCTCATGTCCGCCAGTTCCGCCGACTTCACCCCCGCGCCCGCGCTCGCGGAGTCGTGGGAGGTCTCCGCGGACGGCAAGACCTGGACCTACACGCTGCAGCCGGACCTGCTGTGGTCCGACGGCGTCCCGCTGACCGCCAACGACGTCGTCTACACCTTCCAGCGCATCCTCGACGGCCGCTACGAGCAGCGCAACTTCGGCAACTACGTCCGCAACATCACGTCGGTCACCGCGACCGACGACCGCACGGTCGTCATGACCACGAAGGAACCGTCGCCCATCATGGAGCGCCTGGCGGTCTACATCCTTCCCGAGCACGTGTGGAGCAGCATCGACGGCAAGGCAGTGAAGTCCTTCGCCAACGAGCCGGCCGAGGGCGAGATCACCGTCGGCTCGGGACCGTTCCTCGTCGTCGAGCGCCGCACCGGTCAGTTCATCCGCATGGTGGCCAACGACAACTACTTCAAGGGTCGCCCCAACGTCGACGAGCTCGTCTTCCGGATCTACAACAATCCCGACGCACTCGGTCAGGCGCTGGTCAAGGGTGAGATCGACTTCGCGAGCGGTCTCACCGCCGACGTGTTCAGCACCCTCGAAGGCCAAGAAGGCATCACGACGTACGCGGGTGACTACTCCGGCTTCAACGAGCTCGCCTTCAACCTGGGCGCCGCGACATCGGATGGCAAGGCCATCGGCGACGGCAACCCGCACATGCAGGATCAGCGGGTGCGCCTGGCCATCTCGCACGCCATCGACCGTCAGCAGCTGGTCGACAAGATCCTCGACGGCTACGGCACACCGGGATCGACGGTCATCCCGCCGCTGTACTCCACGCTGCACATCGATCCCGGCACTCAGGGATACGACCCGGCGCTGTCCAACCAGATCCTTGACGACGCCGGTTACGCCATGGGCCCGGACGGCGTGCGCGTCGGACCGGACGGCGTACCCATGCGCTACCGGCTCTTCGTGCGCAGCGATTCGGACTCGTCGGTGAAGTCCGGCGAGTACTTCAAGTCCTACCTCGCCGCGATCGGCATCGAGGCCGAGATCAAGCCGGTCGACGAGAACGCGCTCTTCGAGATCATCGGCCGCGGCGAGTTCGACATGTTCGAGTGGGGCTGGGTCGTCGAGCCCGATCCCGACTACCAGCTGTCGACCTTCACCTGCGCGAAGAGGTCCTACGAGGACGGCGGCGAGATCTACGCCGACCTGTCCGACTCGTTCTTCTGCGATGAGGCGTACGACGAGCTGTACGCCAAGCAGGCCGTGACGACCGACCAGGCCGCGCGCGCCGACATCGTGAAGCAGATGCAGCAGATCCTCTACGACGATGTCGCCTATGTCGTGACCTTCTACTACG
>JBEAQC010000079.1:0-24804 GCA_041164085.1 Actinomycetota bacterium | reverse complement strand
TCCGGCGACATCGGCGCTACCCCAGGCCACGCTGGATACGAGCGCGAGCAGCGCTCCCATGTGACCTCCTCCACCTATGGCGAGCGGCCAACTGTGCCAGAGAGTCGGTGCTGCTCAGTGCCGGGCTAGCCCGGCTTTGTGCCCCGCGCTATCGACCGGGCGGTACCGGGCCTGCTATGCACGTGCCATGACGGAAATGCCCCATGTGCCCAGGCGCACCTTTCTCGGTCTCGCGGCCGGTGTCACCGCCGGCGCCGCGGCGGCCGCCGCATTGCCGGCGAGCGCGGCTGAAGTCTCCCCTGCGGCAGCTCGTCCCTACACCGAGTGGCCCAGCGCCAAGGTCTGGAGCGAGTTGAGGAGCCAGGTGGGGCGCCGACTCATCAGACCTGAGCAGCCCTGGGCCAGGTTGAAGCCCGGTGCGAGTGTGCCACCGAAATTCACCAACCCGTGGTACCTCGAGGAGCAGGCAGGGGCTACCCAGTCGACGGGCATGTACCGAGCATGGACGTCCCGGCCCAGCGGCTACGCCGTCGCCGCCGAGAGCGCCCGTGACATCCAGGCCGCGGTCAACTTCGCACGCAAGCATCGGGTGCGCGTGGTCGTCAAGGGCACTGGGCACGACTATTACGGACGCTCGTGCGGACCACGCCAGTCGCTGCTCATTTGGACCCACAACATGCGGCAGATCACGGTGCACGAGTCCTTCGTGCCCCAGGGAGCTCCCGCTGGGACGCCCGGAGTGACCGCGCTGACAACGACGGCGGGCAATCGCTGGCTCGAGGCCTACAAAATCGCGTCCGCCAACGGTCTCTACGTCCAAGGGGGTGGATGCACGAGTGTCGGCGCGTGCGGTGGCTTCGCTCTCGGCGGTGGATTCGGCTCCTTCAGCAAGCGCTTCGGCAGCGGGGCCGCCGGGGTGCTCGAGCTCACTGTCGTGCTCGCCAACGGAAAGATCGTCACGGCCAACGCGTATCAAAACGCCGACCTCTACTGGGCGCTCAAGGGCGGGGGCGGAGGCACCTTCGGTGTCGTCACGCACATGACCTACCTCGCCCACACCGAACCCACGATCTCCGGCTGGATAGGCGGCCCGATCACCGCCAAGTCCGATGCGGCGTACCTCGAACTCCTCCAGCGCTATGTGGAGTTCGCCGGGTCGACGTTGAGCGACCCGGCCTGGGGCGAGGGCGTCATCCTCAACGAGGGCTACGCCATGGCGGAGAAGTTCGACACAGGGCTCAACGTCATGCAGGTGGGTACGACCTTCCTGGATATGAGCACCGAGGAGGCCGAAGCGGCATGGGAGCCGTTCCTAGCGCCCCTTCGCGCGCGACCCGAGGACTTCACTGTCGACGTGAAGTTCAGCTCGCAGCCGTTCCGCAATCGCTGGAATCCGACCACACGTGAGGCGATCTTCGACAATCGGCGCAACGCACCGGCGGGCTACTTCTGGTGGACGGGCAACGCCGCTGAGGTGGGTGCCTACTGGGGCGCTTACGACGGTCGGGGAGTCCCATGGTCGATGACGCAGGGTTCCAATGCGCGCACCCTCGCGCAAGGCCTCTTCGATGCGTCGCGCACGTCGTTGATCCTGTGGCAGACCAACAAGGCGCTCTACGGCGAGCATCCTGAGGCGAAAGCGCGCGATGAGGAGACGTCGATTAACCCGGCAGTCTTCGACAACGTCGCCTTCATCACCGTGGGTGCGTGGAAGCAGAGCAAGTACCCCGGCGTTGACGGCCATGAGCCGGATGCCGCGGTGTCGCAGGCGCAGTACGACGGAGTGATGACCGCATCAGCGTTCATCCACAAAGCCACCCCGGGTGGTGGGTCGTACTCGAATGAGGGCAACTACTTCCAGAAGGGCTGGCAGACCGAGTTCTGGGGCGCCAACTACGACCGTTTGCTGGCGATCAAGAAGAAGTACGACCCGACCAACCTCTTCCACGTCCACAAGGGAGTCGGGAGCGAGGGCTACTAGCCGCTCTTGCGGCGGAACTCCCGCTTGCCGCCCGCCTTGCTTGACGAGCCCTTGGCGGTGGTGCCCGACGACGCTTGACCGTGACCCTGGTGTCCGCCCTGAGCCTTCTTCCGCTCCAGGGCCTGGCGGTAGCGCTCCTTGGGGTCATCGGAGGCCGGCGCGTCGGCAGAAGCACTTCCGTCGGGCTGTTCCCCCTGGGCTGACGCCTCGCTGTCCTCGGTCATGGGCCCAGTGTGCCATCGGAGGAGGAACGGGGAAGTGGACGCCCGAGGATGCGCCGAAAGCCGTCGCGCAGGGTCCAGCCCGTCCGGTTCGGCGCAGCGACGGGCGGTACACCGATGGCGGCGATTACCGCGTCGTATGTCGCCCGGGGCAGGACAGCACCCTCGCGCCGCACGGACGCCGCGGGCACGGCAAGGAGTCGATCGCGGCGAAGCCAGCTTGACCTGCCCTCGCTGTCCCACGGACCCGCCCCGATAGCCAGCCAGTCGCGATCGCCGGA
Organism: Actinomycetota bacterium; assembly: GCA_041164085.1. Taxonomy (GTDB): domain Bacteria; phylum Actinomycetota; class Actinomycetes; order S36-B12; family S36-B12; genus Mxb001. The sequence goes on along the minus strand of JBEAQC010000079.1, from coordinate 22,321 downwards.
GTGATCGCGACTCGAGAGCATGAGCCCCACGAGTCGGTGATCCTCCGCGCGGCCCAGGATGGCGATGGGCCGGTCCTTGCCGATGCGCGCGTCCTCCTCATAGGACACCCAGGTCCACACGATCTCGCCCGGATCGGGATCGCCATCCATGTCAGGGGCGTACTCCCAGGTCACTGCGCCGCGGTAGGTGTGGGCACCTCCTCGCTCGGGCTCAGTCTCGCCCTGCATCGTCATACGTCGAGGCTCTCCTCAAGCGCTCGACGCATGACCGTGGCATCGAGATCGCGTCCGGTCCACAGGCGAGCGTTGGTCAGCGCCTGGTTGACCAACATGCCCAGTCCCTGGAGTGTCGTCGCACCCCGGCGCGCTGCTCGCTGCAGGAATTCCGTATCGGGTGGGTTCGCGACGACATCGGCCACGACCATGCCCGCATGGATCGTCGTGTCGTCGATAGCCGGTGAGTCGGTGCTTGGGTGGAAACCGATCGACGTGGCGTTAACGAGGACATCGACGGTGGCGGGAACTGCGTAGTCACCCACCCATGGCACGAATCGAGCCTCGGCCGGGGTGCGCTCAGCCACGAGCGCGGCGAGCTCCTCACCACGCTCGGGCGTGCGATTGACAATCGTGATCGATCGAGCACCCGCGAGTGCTGACTCGACCGCGATCGCGCGAGCCGCGCCACCAGCGCCGAGAACGACAATGTTGCGCCCTGCGGGATCGATCACTGTCCGAAGCGAAGCGACGAACCCCTGTCCGTCGGTGTTCTCGCCCGTGAGATGTCCATCGCGGTTGATCACGCAGTTGACCGCGCCGATGATGCCGGCTGACGGTGCCATGGCGTCGAGGTAGTCCAGGATCGCCACCTTGTGCGGGATCGAGCAGTTGAAGCCCAGCCAACCCATGCCGATGGCACCACGGACAGCATCACCGAGCCGCTCGGGAGGCACCTCGCAGTTGATGTAGCGAACGTCGAGCCCGGCATCGGCATACGCGGCCTCCATGACGGCCACGGTGGGATTTTGCGCTGCGGACGTCGCGAAGGAGCCCGTGAGCTCTGCGAGGAAACCGGTCATCCTGCCTCATTTCTCGATAGCGATGAGCCTAGTGGGCCATGATGCGCGGATGACCACGATCGGCTTCGTCGGCGTCGGCACGATCTCCGAGGCCATGGTGCGCGCCATGGCTGGCCGGGCAGGCAACCATGACCGATTGCTGCTCTCGCCACGATCACAGGAGCGCTCTCTCCGGCTAGCGAGCGAGTTCGAGGCCTGCGAGCGACGTGATTCGAATCAGGCCGTGATCGATGACAGTGACATTGTCGTCCTGGGGATGCGCCCGCAACAGGTGGACGACGCGCTGCGTGACCTGACGTTCAGAGAGGGCCAGATCGTGGCAAGCCTCATCGCGGGCACGCCACCGAGTGGCATCGCCCACCTTGTGTCACCTGCCGCTCGCGTGTGCCAACTCATCCCGCTGCCGGCTATCGCGCTGCGTCGCGGCCCCCTCGTGATCAGTCCGCCCATGCCGGAGGTGGTCACGGCCCTGGCAGGCCTCGGAGAGATCGTCACTCTCGAGGACGAATCACTCATCCGCGTTCTCAGTTGCGCCTCGGCCTTCATGTCCACGTACTACGAGATGCAGAACGCACTCATCGGCTGGATCACCGCACGAGGCATCGACGAGGTCACGGCATCGCGCTACGTCCGGGCGGAGTTGGACGGACTGGCATCGGTGGGCTGGGCGACTCCCGACAGCGAGCGACTGGATCTGCCCCAGGAGCACCAGACCAAGGGAGGCCTCAACGAGAGGGTGCGCGCTCAGCTGCTGAGCGAAGGCTGGTTCGACGACTTGGTCAACGCGATCGATGGGGTCTACGTCGGTGCCAAGCTCCGAGGCGAGGAAGCGGATCAGAAATGAGTCGCTTCGAGGTATTCGAGGGCCGGCGCCTGGAGCGGCTGATCAGCATCAGCGACGGCATCACCGCGGTCGCGATCACGCTGCTGGCCGTGCCGCTCATCGGACTCGCACTGCCCGCTGCCGGCGAGACCTTCGGCGACTACCTGTGGCTCAAGTCCGGGCCCATGGTGGCATTCGCGTTCACGTTCTTCCTCGTGTTCGGTCAATGGCGCGTCCACAATCGCCTGCTCAGCGATCTCATCGGATACGACAGTGCCGTCTTCTGGATCAATGCTGGGTGGCTGGCATCCATCGCATTCCTCCCGTGGCCGAGTGCCCTGGTGGGACAGGCCTGGGAGAGCGGCCAGATCCTCGATGCCGGGGCCGCGGGGCCAATCGCCTTGATGTATTGGCTCTCGCTCGCCCTCGTCGTGATCATGGCAACGGTCATGCGACGGTATGTCCTGCGCCATCCTGAGCTCGTCGATCCACGCCATTGGCCGGCCTGGGACGCCGCGCGAACAGCCGTGCGCGTGAAGTCTGCCGTGCTGATTGTCGGCTTCATCGCCTGCGGCATCGGCTGGTACGTGTCGATCATCGCCGGTGTTGCCTGCATGATCGCGACGCTGGTCATCTTGATCCTGCTGTCACGCCGCGCTCATGACGCGTCAGCGGCCAAGGGTGCGGGTCATCAGTAGCCGACCTATAGTCGGGGGATGCGGCGTCACCTCGGGAACTTCGGTGTCGGCCTGCTCTCTATCGGGTTCCTTGCATCGTGGGTCCTGATTGCGTCCCCCGCCGCGCGTGCCGAGGTGGCGCCGGTGCCGATGATGCTGGCGGGCGCACCGACATCGGCTGACGATCCCACGCCGGTCCAGCTGGATTCCGATGTCTACATCCCCGACGTGACCCCTGCGCCGGCCGTCCTCCTCGCGCACGGCTTTGGTGGAAGCAAGAGCGGGGCAGCGGAAGAGGCTCAGCTCCTCGTCGAGGCCGGGTTCGTCGTCCTCGCCTACACCGCACGAGGCTTCGGGGAATCGACCGGCCGTATCTCGATGAACTCCCCGGATTTCGAGGTCGCCGACGCACGGGCGCTCATTGACTACCTCGGCAGCCTGGCGAGCGTGACAACAGAGGCGCCCGGTGACCCGGTCGTCGGTGTGGGCGGTGGTTCCTACGGGGGTGCCTTGGCCCTGCTGCTCGCGGGATACGACGCACGGGTCGATGCCGTCGTCGCGGACATCACGTGGAACGACCTCGAGACATCGCTCTTCGCGCAGAGCGCCGTCGGCGGACAGCAACCCGGCGTACTCAAGAGCTTGTGGACCTCCCTCTTCTTCTCGTCGGGGCTAGGCCTCGAGCCGGGCCAACCGGTCACCGAGTGCGGTCGATTCACTCCGGAGTGGTGTGCTGCCTACGTCGATGCGGTCACCAAGGGGGTGGTCACCGCGGAGTCATCAGCACTCATGGCCGCGTCATCACCGCGCAGTGTCAACGACCGCATCCGCGCGCCCGTGCTCATCACCTCGGGTCAGTCCGACTCGCTCTTCCCGCTCGCGCAGGCCAACGCCAATGCCGAGCAGATCGTGAACGCGCCTGTCAAGGTCGTCTGGCATGCCGGTGGGCACGACGGGGGCATCTCGGAGACCGACAGGCTGCGTGCCCTGAGCCTGTCGTGGTTCGACCAGCACCTACGTGGCGGTCCGCCGGTCAGCGACGCGTTCGAGGTGTCACTGGTGGAAGCATCAGCGTTGAGCGATCGCGACCCCGGCACGATCGATGTGCTTTCCTCCCCGACCTATCCCGGACTCTTCGGCGACGGGACTCAGCAGATGCAGGTCGGCGCTCCCCCTCAGCAGGTGCTTGCGCCTGCGGGGGGAGCACCTGCGGCCATCACGTCGCTCCCAGGAGCCGGCGGCCTCGCCGGTCTGGCCGGTGATTTCCTCGCCGTGCCCCTGCCCGGGCAGACCGCTGGCTTCTTCACCGAGCCACTCGCTAACTCCATGCGCATCGTTGGGTCGAGCCGCGCGCGGATAACGGTGAGCAGTGACCGCCCTGTCGACGAGGCCGTGCTCTTTGCATCACTGCGCACTGTGGGAGCCAATGGCCGACAGCTCCTGCCCCAGGGCCTGGTCGCTCCCATCCGCATCCCCGACCTCGGGCCGGATCCGGTCACCGTCGACATCATCCTGCCGACGATCGTCACGGAGGTGGCGGCAGGAGATCGACTTGCCCTCGTCATCGCCACCACGGACCAGGGCTATCGGATGCCTCCTGGTCCGGCGGTCTACACCATCGCGTCGGATGGGCCGCTGCAGTTGCCGACGCTGAATGGCACGACGTCCGCGGTCGGAATCGCACCCTGGGTGTGGCCCATTGGCGCCCTCGTGATCACCGCGCTCGTATGGCTCATCGTGACCATCCTGCGCCCCCGCGATCCCGCTCGCGACGCCCGGCCGGACCTCACCGGGGTGCCGCTGGCCACGCTCGATCTGGCGAAGGAGTTCAAGGGTGGCCTGCGCGCGGTCGACGGCGTCAGTTTCGAGGTGCCCGCCGGAGTCGTGCTCGGCCTGCTCGGTCCCAACGGCGCGGGCAAGACGACCACCATGCGCATGGCCATGGGGCTGATCAGGCCGACGAGCGGGGACACGTGGATCTTCGGGGAGCACGTGCGACCGGGTGCCCCGGTGCTCTCGCGCGTCGGCAGTTTCATCGAGGGGCCCGGCTTCCTTCCCCACCTCACCGGCCGGCAGAACCTCGACCTCTTCTGGCGGGCGAGCGGTCGCGCTGACGGCGATCCGCACCTCGATGAGGTCCTCGAGATCGCGGGACTCGGCAGCGCGATCGACCGCAAGGTGCGCACTTACAGCCAGGGCATGAGGCAGCGACTCGGGATCGCGCAGGCGATGCTCGGGCTTCCGGATCTTCTCGTCCTGGATGAGCCCACCAATGGCCTCGATCCACCGCAGATCCGTGAGATGCGCCAAGTGATGCATGACTATGCAGCTTCGGGCAAGACCGTCATCGTGTCCTCGCATCTGCTCAGTGAAGTCGAGCAAACGTGCTCGCACGTCGTGGTGATGAACCATGGCCATCTCATCTACTCCGGGACCGTTGCGGATGTGCTGGCGGGACGAAGCGGCCTACGGCTCGAGGATGTCTTCCTCGAGCTCGTAGGTGAAGGGCATCGGGTGGACCAATGACGACGACTACGCCCGCGACCGCCTACGTCGCCCGGGACACCCTGACGATTCGGGTCGAGATGGTGCGTCAGCTGCGCCGCCGCCGCACACTCGTCGCCTTCGGCCTCGCCCTCGCACTGCCCCTCATCGTCGTCGCGGCGGTCAAACTAGGCCCGCAGTCCCGCGGCTTCGGCGATGGCGACCTCGACCTGGTGGGTCTCGCAACGGCAGGTCCCTGGAACTTCACCCTCACAATGCTGCTCTTCTCGTCAGGCTTCCTGCTCACGATCATCGCCGCGATGTTCCTCGGCGACACGATTGCCAGTGAGGCATCGTGGTCGACGATGCGCTACCTGCTCGCAGCGCCCGTGCCACGACGACGCTTCCTCCGCGCCAAGATGATCGTGGGACTCATCCTCACGGCGATGACTCTCGCCGTACTCGTGATCACGGCCTTCCTGATCGCGCTTGTCGTCTTCGGATCCGCGCCCCTGACGAGTCCACTCGGTGGGTCCTTCGACGTCGCGACCTCCTGGGAGCGCCTCGGGATCGTCACGGCGTACATCGGCATCCAACTCCTCATCCCGGCCGGGATCGCCTTCCTCATGAGCGTGCTCACCGACGTACCCCTGGGTGCGGTGGGCGCGGCCGTCGTCATCGTGATCGTGCTCAACATCATCGATGCCATCGACGCCCTCGGTGATCTACGCCGGCTGCTTCCGACGGACTATGGCAACGCATGGGCGGGAGCTCTTGGTCAGCAGATCTCGTGGGATGACATGGCCATCGGTGCGTCGTATGCGGTCGTGACCTTCGCCGTGCTGGCGGGGATTGCCATCCTGCGCTTCGATCGCAAAGACATCCTGTCCTAGTCCCCGTCGGCCGACTTCACGGTCGTGTCGCGGGGTGCACTGGCGTCCGTGTCCCTCTGCCAGGATGTGCCCCTATGGGGAGGGCATATGTCTACTGCTGCGCCGAGTGAGAGCACGGTCGTGCCGAAGCGCGCGGGCATCGTGCTGGTGGCGCTCATTCTCGGCGCCATCGTCGCCAATCTGAACCTCAGCGTCGCGAATGTCGCGCTGCCGGACATCGGCAAGGCGCTCGATGCGGGCCAGACGGAGATCAACCTCATCGCGATCGGCTGCACCCTGGGCCTGGCGATGTCCGTGCTCTATCTCGGCGCCCTCGGCGATCGGTATGGCCGCAAGCTGATGCTCCTGCTCGGCATGGCGCTCACGCTGCCGGCCAGCGCCATCTCGGCTTGGGCCCCGGATGGGGTGATCCTCATCGGTGGACGCATCTTCACCGGCGTGGCCGCCGGCCTCGCCTATCCCACGACGCTCGCGCTCATCACCGCACTCTGGGGACCGGGCAAGGCCCGGGTCAAGGCCATCGCTCTGTGGTCGGGCATCGGCAGCGGCGGCGCGGTGCTCGGTCCCGTCATCGCTGGCGCACTGCTGGAATGGTTCTGGTGGGGGTCGGTCTTCCTCATCGCCGTTCCCCCGGCCGTGATCGCCTTTGTGCTGGTCTGGAAATTCGTCCCGGCGCATGTCAATGAGTCGACCGAGCCGGTCGACAACCTCGGCGGAATCTTGTCGATCGTCATGATCGCCACACTCGTCCTCGGTCTGAGCACCATTGCCGCCCCCGGACAACTGCTGCCGTCCCTCGCGATGATGGGTCTTTCGCTACTGGTGGGGGGCCTCTTCGTGCTCAGGCAGCGACGGGCACGCAATCCGCTCTACGACCTGCACTACGCATCTCGCCGCCTCTTTTGGGTGGCTGCCGTCAGCGGCATGATCGTCTTCGGCTCCCTGATGGGCTCGCTCTTCGTCGTCCAGCAATTCCTGCAGGATGTCCTGGAGTACTCCACCCTGTCGGCAGGGCTGGCGATCCTCCCTGCGGCCTTCATGATGATGGCCGTATCCCCGATATCCGCGCGCCTGATCAATGCCCTGGGCTCGCGCGACACTCTGCTCATCGGATCGGGCCTCGTGGTCTCGGCCTTCGTGATCATGCTCGTCCTCTGGGGGGAGAGCACGCCGTACTGGCAGGTCGGCATCGCCTACGCGCTGGTCGGTGCCGGAGTCGGAATCGCGCTCGCACCCGCGTCGCGCGCGCTCACGAGTTCGGTGCCCGTGGACCACGTGGGCATGGCATCGGCGACCTCAGACCTGCAGCGCGACCTCGGTGGGTCGATCATGCAGGCCCTGCTCGGATCGCTGCTCACAGCCGGATACGCGACCGCCATCCTCCGACAGATCGGCGAGAGCTCCGATTCCACGCAGATCGCCGCATCGACGGAGGCAACACTCCAGAAATCGTTCACGAGCGCCACCGCATTGAGTCAGCAGTACCCGCAGTACTCATCCGAGATCGTCGCTGCGGCGCGCGAGTCGTTCTTGGCCGGTGCCAACTGGGCCTACGCGGCCGCGATTGCGGCCGGCCTGGTGGCGGTGGTGCTCGTGCGCTTCGCGTACCCCGATAAGCAGGGCGAGATCGCGCTTCTTCACCAGTATGCGCAGCAGGACGCTCAGGGAAGCAGCGTCAATAGCTGAAGGGCCACGCCTTGAAGTAGTTGCGCAATCGAAGCCATAGCCCGTAGAGCCCTCGAGGCTCGAGGATGAGGAAGAGAATGATCAGCAGGCCGAAGATGATGGTCTGCAGTTCGAAGACGTTGAGCAGGCCGCCCTCGCCGATGCCGCCGAAGCCGGGAATGAAGCCGGTCAGCGAATTGACGAACTTCGGCAGCATCACGACGAAGACGGCACCCATGATGGATCCCGAGATCGTGGCGAGGCCGCCGATGAAGACGACGGCCAGGAAGTCGATCGACAAGAAGATATTCCAGGTCTCCGGAGAGATGCGTCCGATGACGATCGAGAGCAGTGCACCGGAGATCCCGGCATAGAACGATGAGACCGTGAAGGCCAGAGTCTTGGTCCGCAGGAGTGACACTCCCATGACCTCTGCTGCCACGTCACGATCACGTACAGCCGCGAAATTGCGGCCGAAACGTGAGCGGACGAAGTTGCGAGCGCCAAAGGCCATGATGAGGAAGATGACCAGGCATGCGACGTAGAAGATCGTAAAGCGATCGATGCGGTAGCCCAGGATCGTCTGGTTGGAGAAGAGATCGAAGCCAAGGAAGACCGGCTCGGCGGGTGCGCGTCCGACTCCGGCGCCGCCCGTGATGGGCTTGGCCTCCTTGAAGATGTGCTCACCGATGAAGACCAGTCCGAGGGTGAGGATGGCCAGGTAGAGCCCGCGCACGCGGGCGGCGAGCGGGGCGAGCACGAAGGCGACGAGCGCTGGCACGAGCCCCGCGAGCGGGAGCCAGATGACCATGTCGAGGCCGAGGCCGATGACGTCGCCCTGGGCTTCTCCGCCCAGTACGGCGGCGGTGTAGGCCCCGACACCCATGAAGAAGGCCTGGCCGAGTGAGACCTGACCGGCGTAGCCGGTGAGGATGTTGAGTCCGATTCCGCCGATGGCGAAGATGAGCACCGTCGTCAGGAGCGCGACCCAGTCGCGCTGGAGGAAGAACGGGATCACTGCCATGGCGATGATGCCGACGATGACCCAGTTGCGCTTGACGCGCGTATTGAAGATTCGCATCTCCCGCGCGTAGCTGGTGAAGAGTTGCGGGCGACCGCGAACAGTGCGCTCTGAGGCCTTTGTCACGCTGGTCATACCCGCACCACCTCCTTCGTGCCGAAGAGGCCATAGGGCCTGACCATGAGGACGATGATCATGATCAGGTAGGGGACGATGACATCGAAGTTGGCGCCGAGCCACGGGGCGTAGAGCGGCTGGTACGTGCGGGTGAGGGACTCGGCGATGCCGATGATGAGTCCAGCGATCACCGAGCCCTTGATGGAGTCGAGGCCACCGAGGATGATCACGGGGAGCGCCTTGAGTGCAACGAGCGCAATGGTTGTTTCGACGCCCGAGCTTCCGGCCGTGAGCAGCGCCCCGGCGAGGGCGGCCATCGCTGCGGCAATGCCCCAGGACAGCCCGAACATCCGACCGACGTTGATGCCCTGGGCGAGGCTGGTCTCCTGGTCGAGTGCGGTGGCTCTCATCGCGAGGCCGGTGCGCGAGCGGGTGAGGAAGAGACCGACGATGCCGATGGCGACGAGCGCGATGATCAGCCGAGCGATGTCGATCGTGAAGACGGTCGCCCCGGCCACGCTGATGGTGTTCAGGCCGAACGGGTCGTTGACCGTGAGCAGCTCAGAGCCGAGCAGGCGCCCGGCGAGGATGAGCAGGATGATGAAGACACCGACGGTGACGGTCGCAGCCGAGAAGGCGGGTCTGCCGACCATGGGTCGTAGCGCCACACGCTCGATCACCATGCCGATGATCGCCATCACGGCCATCCCCAGGAGCACGGATAGCCAGAAGGGCAGCCCGATCGCATTGCCGAATGATCCGGTGAAGAACGCGCCCAGGATCATGAGCGCTGGGGTGGCGAAGTTGATGACGCCGGTCGCGCGGTAGACGATGACGAAGGAGACGCCGAGGACGGCGTAGAGGCCGCCCAGCCCGAGTCCGCGGATAAGGGATGAGATCAGGTCTTCCATGACCTAGGCCTCCACGTGCTCGACGACGATGACGTCGCTCTGGTCGCCGCCCGGGAGCCGATCGGCCCCGGAGTACATGTCCTCGATGAGTGGGCCGAACGACTTCGTCAGAGCGGACCGCTTGACCTTCTGGGTCGCGGTGAGCTCGCCGTCCTCGTGGTCGAGAGCCTTCGTGAGCATGCGGAACTTGCGGATGTTCTCCACGCGCGCTGTGCCCTCGTTGACCTTCGCGATGATCCCTTGGACCAGTCTGAGCACTTCCTCACGCTCGGAGAGGTCGCGGTACGTGGTGTAGGGGATGCGCTTCGCGCGCGCCCAATGGCCGACGGTGTCCTCTTCGATGCCGACGAGGGCGGTGAGATAGGGACGCTGGTCACCGATGACGATCGCCTCGCGGATGAAGGGCGACGCCTTGAGGGCGTTCTCCAGCTCCGAGGGTGAGATGTTCTTGCCACCGGCGGTGATGATGATGTCCTTGATGCGGTCGACGATCTTCAGATGGGTGCCGTCGACCCATTCCCCGACGTCTCCGGTGTGGAGCCAGCCATCGGCATCGACGGTGTCCGCTGTGGCATCGGGTTTGCCCCAGTAGCCGGCGAAGGTGCCTGGGTGGCGCGTGAGGATCTCGCCGGTGCCATCGGCGAGGACGACCTCGACGCCGGGATGGGGCTCACCGACGGTGCCGAGTTTGATGCGGCCACGCCGGTTGCTCGTGGCTACGGCGCTGTTCTCGGTCATGCCGTAGAGCTCGTTGATGACCACGCCCATCGTGAAGAAGAAGAAGAGCACATCGGGTGAGATGGGCGCGGCGGCTGATGCGGCCGCGCGCACGCGGCGCAGCCCGACGCGTTCACGGAGCGCGCGGTAGAGGAAGACGTAGCCCACGCCGTAGCGAATCCGGCTCCAGAGGGTGTGCTTGCCACCGTTGGCAAGCATCGACTTTGCGATGCCGTTGCCCACGCGCATCCAGATCCCGTAGTTGAGCTTCTTGATGCGGGACGCTGCGGCCATGCGGACCTCGACCGCTGCCTTGAGCTTCTCCCAGATCCGGGGGACCGCGAAGAAGAGCGTCGGCTGGACCTCGCGGATGTTGACCGTCACGGTGTCGATCGACTCGGCGAAGTGGACGACCGCACCGGAGACGGCGTTGGTCCACGTGGTGACCGCGCGCTCTGCCACATGGCACAGCGGGAGATAGGACAGGATGACGTCACTCGGGTTGGGTGGCGGGTCGTAGAGGCCGCCGCCGTCCACGATGACATTGCTGGCGAATTCGACGTTCGCGTTGCTGAGCATCGCGCCTTTGGGCGGTCCCGTCGTGCCCGACGTGTACACCAGCGTGACGATGTCGGTGGGTTCGGCCTGACCGGCGATGCGCTCAAGCGCGCGGGGATCTGCCTCGCGGTGCGCGTGGCCACGCGCGATGAACTCTTCCCAACTCATCAGCTTCGGGTGCGAAATGGTGGCGACACCGCGGGGATCGAGGTAGACGATGTGCTCGAGTGACGGGCACTCGGCCTCAATGAGCAGGGCCTTGTCGACCTGCTCCTGGTCCTCTGCGATAAGGATGCGAGCACCGGAGTCGGCGAGAAGGTAGGCCACCTCGGGTGCGGGATTCGTGGGATACAGGCCCACGGTGATGCCGCGCACGGAGTTAATGCCCAGGTCGGCGAAGAGCCACTCCGGCCTGTTCTCCGAGTGGATGGCGATCCTGTCCCCGGGATCGATGCCGAGGGACAGCAGCGCATGCCCGACGAGGCTCAACTGATCGGCGTAGTCGGCCCAGGTGATATCGCGCCAGATGCCCAGGCGCTTCGCGCGCATGGCGACGCCGTCGGGGGCAGTGCGAGCACGCTGCTGGACGGTGCTCACCAGGGTCCATGTGCCCGTGATGGGCTCGGCTACGGCTGTCACCGCATCTCCTTTCCGGCATCCGTGAGTTCCTCGCCAAGGTAAGCGCGGATCACATTGGGGTCGGCCTGAACCACGGCGGGAGTGCCGAGCGCGATGCGCTCACCGAAGTCCAGGACCAGCACGCGATCGGCAAGGTCCATGACCAGACCCATGTCGTGCTCGACAAGGATCATCGTCACGCCCATCTCGGCTCGTACGTCGAGGATGAAGCGCGCCATGTCCTCGGTCTCCTCGACGTTCATCCCGGCCACGGGCTCGTCAAGCAGCAAGAGGGTCGGATCCATGGCCAGAGCCCGACCGAGTTCCACACGCTTCTTCACGCCGTACGGGAGCATGCCCACGGGGAAGCTTCGGTGGCTTTCGATGTCGAGGAAGTCGATGATCCGCTCGACGACCTCGCGGTTGGCGACCTCCTCCCGCTTGGCCTTCCGGCTGAAGAGGAAGGCCGATGCCACCGAGTAGTTCATGTGCAGTGCCCGGCCCAGCATGAGGTTGTCGAGGACCGTCAAATTGTCGAAGAGCTCGATGTTCTGGAACATCCGCGCGACCCCAAGACCGGCAATGTGCTCGGGTGACTGCCCAATGAGATTGGTGTCACGAAAGAGGATCTCGCCCTGCTGCGGCTTGTAAACGCCGGAGATGCAGTTGAAGATCGACGTCTTTCCTGCGCCATTAGGTCCGATGATGGCGAAGAGTTCGCCCTGTCGGACATCAAAGCTGACGTCGCGAATCGCTTGGGTGCCCCCGAAGGACAGTGAGATCCCCTCGGCTCGCAGGAGAGCCTCCGTGCTCAACTCAACCACCGCTTCCTTCTCCGGTACTGCTTCACATCGCGTAGCGAGCCGCGCTCATCGCCTCGCAATCCGAGGTAGAACTCACGGATGTCGTCGTCCTCGCGCAACTGGTCGGCGGGCTTGTCCATCACGACCCTGCCGGTCTCGAGGACGTAACCGTGGTCGGCTATCGAGAGGGCCATCGAGGCGTTTTGCTCGACCAGCAGCACCGATGTGCCGGACTCCTTGATCTGCACGATGAGATCTCGAAGCTGCTGGACGATCTTGGGCGCGACCCCCAGGGAGGGCTCGTCGAGCAGGAGGTAGCGCGGCTTCGACATGAGCGCGCGCCCGATGGCGAGCATCTGCTGCTCACCACCGGAGAGGTAGCCGGCCGTCTGCTTGCGGCGCTCCGCGAGCACGGGGAACATCTCGTAGGCACGATCGAGACCTGCCGCAATGTCGGCGCGGGATGCCGTGTGTCCGCCGGCCTTGAGGTTCTCTTCCACGGTGAACTCGCGGAAGATGCGACGACCCTCCATGACCTGGCCGACGCCGGCGGTGACGATCTTGGGTGCCGGAAGTCCTCCGAGGTCATCGCCATCGAGAGTCACGCGCCCCTTAGAGATGCGGCCGCGATGGACGTCGAGCAGGCCTGTCATCGCCCGGATGACGGTGGTCTTGCCGGCCCCGTTGGGGCCGAGGAGGGCGACGATCTGGCCCTCGGGGACCTGGAGGCTGACCCCCTTGAGGACCAAGATGACGTCCTCGTAGACCACCTCGAGGTTCTCAACAGCGAGCACCTGGGCCTCTCCTCCCTCGACGTGCGCGTCCGGCGGGCGGCGGAGCCGCCCTGACGAACTGATCCAGCGGGGTGGCGAAGCCGCCCCTGTCGGAACGGACCGCCCTGATGCCCAGCCATCTTGCCAAGGTTTGGCCCAGGCGCGCGCGGAACTTCCCTGCGGAACGTCGGAATCTTTGACAGAGTGGGTCGACGGGGCCGGGGGGTCCCGTCGTAGACGCCGCTGGTTTGGCGATGGCTTGAGGAGGAGACGTGGTTTCCAAGCGCATGGCGAAGGTCCTTGCAGGCGCGGGGGCTGCTGCCCTGGTGCTCGCAGGATGCAGCGGAGGGGGTGGCGATGCCACGCCCACCCAGGAGTCCTCATCCGACGGAGGCGGCTCGTCTCCCCGCGACGGCATCGTCTTCGACATCGGCGTCACCGAGGAGCCGTGTCCTGAGGCGATCAACCCGGACAATGGCTGCATCTACCTTGGCGTGCTGTCCGATCTCACCGAAGGTCCCTTCGCGCCTCTGGCGACCCAGGTCGTGACTGGCCAGCAGGACTTCTGGACTTATGTCAACGAGCAGGGCGGCATCTCCGGCTTCGACGTGAACATGGCGGCGAACACACGTGACAACAAGTACGACCCCGCCGTACACAGCCAGGAGTACCGCGCCATTGAGCCCAACATCCTCGCTCTCGCCCAGACGCTCGGTACGCCGCAGACCCAGGCGATCCTCGGAGACATGGAGGCCGACAACGTGATCGGCGCACCGGCATCCTGGTGGTCGGGCTGGCAGTTCCCGGAGACCGATGGCGGCGTCATCCTGGAGTCCGGCGCGTCGTACTGCATTGCCGCGATGGGAGGCCTTGACTGGTGGGTCGAGAACAAGGCTCCGATCACAAAACTGCTCGCTGTCGGCTACCCCGGCGACTACGGCGGTGACTATGCCGCTGGCGCTGAGAAGTGGGCCGGGGCTACCGGCGTCGACTTCGCGGGCGTCGTCGAAACGGCACCCAATGCTGTTGCCGGCAATCAGGACGCGGCGGTGTCGGCGATCATCGAGTCGGGCGCAGATGTCGTGGCCGTGGGTGTCGGCCCGGCTGAGGTCGCGGAGATCATCGGCAAAGCGGTCGCTTCGGGATTCAAGGGACAGTTCCTTGGTGCCGCTCCCACCTGGAACCCGCTCCTGCTGCAGACCGCGGCTGCGCCCGCACTCCTCGCGGCGTACACGAACGTCGGGACGACCGGCTCCTTCGGGACTCCGTCCGCGGCGATGGACGCGATGCAAGCCCAACTCGGTGAGGGAGTTCTCCCCGCCAATGACGGCTACACCTACGGCTGGGTGTGGCAGTACCCCCTGAAGGCCGCACTCGAGAAGGCCGCCGCCAACGGTGACCTCACTCGTGAGGGTCTCGTGGCCGCCGTTCAGGGTGGTGTCGAGGTGGACTACGAGGGTGCACTGCCCAACTCGCTCGTCGGCGGCCCGCCCGCCGACGTTGACCGCTCCGTGTCGATCAACATTCCTTCGGAGGATGCCGCCCTCGGCGTCGAGACGCTTCTCGTCGGATACGTCGGCAAGACCGCGGCGGCCTACGACTACAGCGCTCCCTGCTCGGGTGCGTGATCGCAAGAAGATCCTGATCTGCAGTGAGTCAGGGGGCGGACCCGCAAGGGTCCGCCCCCTGACTCGTCTCCACCGGCGTTAGTCTCGTGAGGGTGAGCCTGCCCGAGAATCCTCTCCCCACTCACGACGCTCCAGGCACGGTCAGGTTGCGCCGTCAGGTGAGTCGGGCACGCACGCTCGGCATCGTCACCCTCGTCCTGGTCGTGCTCCTCGGGGTTTGGTCGGTCGTTGGCATCGCCTCTCTCACATCGCAGGTGTCCTCACTTGAGGACAAGATTGACGCCCTCAGTGCTCGCGTGAGCGCTCCCAGTGCCGCGGCCGACGGTGCCACGGCACCGCAGGCCCAGTCCGCGCCCTCCGCGGCCAGTGCCCCAGAGGCTCCCGCCGCGCCAGCGGACGTCGACGTGCCCGCCGGGGTCGACAAGGCGGGCGCCATCGTCGTCGGCGATCCCGAGGCTGCGAAGGTCGTCGAGGTCTACGTCGACTACCAGTGTCCCTACTGCCAGAGGTGGGAGGCGCAAATCGGCACGGCACTCATGGAGCGGGCCCTTCAGCCGGGTTCCGGCCTGGCAGTGCGGCAATACAACATGGCGTTCCTCGGCGAGGCCAATCGGAGCCTCAGCCCGCCGGCTGCCTCCGCGCGCGCGGCGAACGCTGCGGCGTGTGTGCTCAATGCCGACGGCGTCGAGGCCTTCGTGAGTTTCAACACCGCGATCTTCGCGCTTCCGGCAGGGCAGGATCCGGCATCCCGCTTCGATACTGCGTCCCTCCTCTCCCTTGCCAGCGGCGCGGGCGCGAGCGATGAGGCTCTCGGCTGCATTGAGACCGGCACCTTCATCCCGTTCGTCTCAGCCACCACCCAGGGTGCCTTCGCGAGAGGCGTGACCGGCACTCCAACGGTGCTCGTCAACGGCAAGCCGCTGCAGGATTCCTTCGGCGACCCGCAGTTACTGTCACTCCTCCAGATGTGACCGTCGGGTCAGACCATGCGCTGACCGGCGAACGCTGTCGCATCCCATGCGTAAGTGCTCTAGTGGACGGATGCGACGACTCCTTGTGCTGGCAGATGACCACTCCGAGGGTGCGAGCACGGCATGGGACTGGGTCTGCGCCCAGACGTGGCCCGACTGGGATGCCGAGATCGTCACCGTCGTAGATGTCGACGTGCCCGGCGCTGCCAAGGGGGAACCCTGCGAATGGGAGCCCGCCGTACGCCGGGTGCCTCATCGCTCGACCCGGCTCGGAGAGGTGCGCCATATCCGTGCTCCCGGTGACGCTCGGGTCGTCCTAGGCGCGGTAGAGGCTGACCTGCTGGTGCTCGGCCCCCGAGGTGCGGGGATTGCGAAAAAACTTCATCTCGGCAGTGTCGCCGAGTGGCTGATCAATTGCCCGGCGAGCCCCATGGTCATCGCGCGAGATGCTCGCAAGGTTGACAATGTCGTCGTCGCCGTTGACGGCTCGTCCCACTCCAGCAAGGTTGTGGACAGGCTGCGCGCGTTCCCCTGGCTGTCGCAGAGCAGGGTCGACGTCGTGGCCGTAGAGACAGGCGATGGCATCGCGGCCACAGGCGCGGAGCAGGCCACAAGCACGCTGGAGGGTGCATGCGCGGATGTGCGGATGACCATCCTGCGACCGTATGAGTGGGATCTCACGATCAATGTGCGGGGCGAGCTCATGCAGTATCTCTACGGCCGTCCGTGCGATCTCCTGGCGATGGGCACGCATGGGCTCCGCGGGTGGGAGCGCATCCGTGTCGGGTCGACGGCCGACTACCTCACCCACCATGTGGGGACGTCTGTCCTGCTGGCGCGGTGTCCAGACGCCGAGTAGTCGATGGCGACGGGCGGAATACGGGAGGCACACGCGTGCACGCTGATCGAGGTCGGTGAAGCGGCCCGAACGGATCTGACATCCGGCCTGACCGACCGCGAGGCGCAGCGCAGACTCGAGCAAGGCGGACCCAACGTCCTGCCGAGCGGGGGAGGCCGAGCGCTATGGCGGATTGTGATCGACCAGTTCCGCAGTCCGCTCATCTATGTGCTCATGGCCGCAGCGCTCGCCACGCTCGTCATCGGGCATCCCGTCGATGCCCTCGTGATCGCGGGCGTCCTGCTCGTCAACGCCGTGATCGGCTTCGCGCAAGAGGCGAGGGCGAGCAGCGTCCTGGATGCCCTTGCCTCTCTCACGGTCGGCCCCGCGCGAGTAACCCGCGATGGGCGTGCGTTGCGGGTTGATTCGAGTGAACTCGTCTTCGGTGATCTCGTTGCTATCGAGGCTGGGGATCGTGTCCCTGCCGATCTCCGACTCATCGAGTGCCATGAATTGCGCATCGACGAGGCGAGCCTCACGGGGGAGTCGCTGCCTGTGCATAAGTCGATCGACGCGATGCACGTGTCAACACCGCTGGCTGACCGCACCTGCATGGCCTACGCCGGATCACTGGTCGCGGCAGGACGTGGCCATGGGGTGGTGACCGCGACGGGCGCTGGCACAGAGGTCGGTGTCATTCAGGCACTCATGACATCGACCAGGACCATCCAGACCCCGCTCACGCGGCAGTTGGCTCATTTCAGCCGACTTATCACCTATCTGATCCTCGGCCTGGCCGCTGTGACTTTCGCCCTCGGCCTCGTCCGAGGCGAGTCGGCCGCCTACATGGTCACCGCGGCAGTCGCGCTTGCGGTCGGAGCCATTCCCGAGGGCCTGCCCGCGGTCGTGACCATCACGCTTGCCATCGGTGTATCCCGGATGGCCAAGAGGCGCGCAGTCATCCGCCGACTGCCCGCCGTCGAGACGCTGGGCAGCGTGACGGTTATCTGCACCGACAAGACGGGGACCGTGACGGAGAACCGCATGACCGTGCAGTCGGTGTTCTGCGCGCGAGAGTGGTGTGCCATCGGCCCAGGACCCGTGCCGCCGCCGGTACGTGCTTGCCTCCTCGCGGGCGTCCTGTGCAATGACGCACGCCTCGGTGGTCCGGGCGTGGATGGGGGCATCGGAGATCCCACGGAGTTGGCCCTACTCGAGGCCGCATGGAGGGCCAGCCCGGATGTGATCGAGCAGGCCGCGCGGATGAAGAGAGTTCAGGAAATTCCCTTTTCCTCAGATCTGCGTCTCATGGCAACGATGCACGTGAGGTCTGGTGACTCCGCCGGGATACTCACGGTCAAGGGTGCCCTCGAGGAGATCCTGGCCCTGTGCCAGCTCGATGACGAGGCTCAGGTCGCGATCGAGCGCGCGGCGTCCGATGCGGGCGATGAGGCACTTCGTGTGATTGCCATGGCGACCGTTGGCGTGCCACGTGACTTCCATCTCACGCTGCAGTCTCTCCGCTCGAGTGCTTTGTGCTTTCTGGGCCTGCAGGCCCTCCAGGACCCGCCTCGCTCTGCAGCGATCGCCGCGATCGAGACGTGTCATACCGCGGGCATCGATGTTTCGATGATCACGGGCGACCACGCACGGACGGCGCGAGCCATCGCCCGGCAGGTCGGCATTGCTGAGGCCAATGTCTTCTCGCGCGTCACGGCAGAGGAGAAGCTCGCCATCGTGCGATCCCTGCAGGGTCAGGGACAGGTCGTCGCCATGACCGGCGACGGCGTCAACGATGCCCCCGCGCTGAAGCAGGCCGATATTGGCCTGGCTATGGGACTTGGCGGCACTGAGGTCGCCAAGGAGGCCGCTGACATGGTGATCCTCGACGACGACTTCGCCACGATTGAGTCTGCCGTGGAGGAGGGGCGCACGGTCTTCGACAACCTCGTGAAGTTCATCGTGTGGACGCTTCCGACCAACTTCGCTGAGGGCCTGATCGTCCTCGTGGCCGTGGGGCTCAACGTTGCACTCCCCGTGCTGCCCCTGCAGATCCTGTGGGTCAACACGGTGACTGCCGTAGCCCTGGGGGTCATGCTGGCCTTCGAGCCAGCGGAACCTGACATCATGCGGCGCCCGCCCCGAGCGCCCGGCGCCCCGTTGCTCTCGCGCGCCTTGATGGCTCAGATCGTGATTGTTGGAGCGGCGATGCTGCTGGGCACCTTCGCGGCCTTCATTGCTGCATTGAGACTTGACCTGACGATGGACGAGGCGCGAGCCATAGCCGTCAACGCTCTCGTCGCCATGGAGATCGCCTATCTCCTGACCTGCAGATCTCTACGCGGCTCGCTGCTGTCCGTGGGGCTATTCAGCAACCCGTGGATCTGGGTCGGGATCGGGGTCACCGTCGTGCTGCAGATGGCCTTGACCTACGTGCCCGTGATGAACGAGGTGTTCGGTACCGCGCCACTGGGATGGACGGGCTGGGTCCTCGTCGTGCTCCCCGGTCCGCTCGTCTACGGGCTGGCCACCCTGCTCAAGCGAATTCCAGGTGAGCCTACTTCTGGTCCTGGTCCCGTACCTCGGTCTGCGCGGAGGCATCCTCCACTCCATCAGCGACACCCTTGACGGCGCCGCCAACCCCGTGCCCAATCACGTCGACGACATCCTCGAGCCCATGAAGGACGTGGTCCCCGACAGCCTCGGCAGAGGTGCATCAGTAACCTGCATCAGCCGGATTGAGCGGCTTCACGGTGGTGGCGGTCCACGCGGCGATGCCTCCCGACACGGCCTGGGGCCACCACGGGCGTGTGAGGATCTGCATCATGCAGGGACAGCCCAGTTTGTCGTAGGTCGTGCCGTCGATTGTGAGATCCGGCAGGTCGTTCTTGTCGTACACCTGGAAACTGCTGGACGAACCGAGATAGGCCTTGAAGTCCACGAGCGTGTATGGATCGCCCGGCCAGGTTTGGCCGGAGTCCTTATAGGTTGCCTTGGGGCTCGAAGTCTGCTTCGGACCGTAGAACCGTGAGTAGCTGTCGCTGGACGTTGACGAATCCAGGACGAGGCCTTCCTGGACAACCAGGGTTCGCAAGGCCTCTTTGCCGCTGTCACCCATGGGCTTGATGTCGTCACCGGTCGGGTAATTGGGATGTCGAACTCGCGGAGCGTAGAAGGTGGATACGGCCGAATTGTCAGAATCGGTATTCAACCCGATCTTCTGCGCCGCGCCCATAAAGTCCTCTTGCTTGGCCGCGAACCCGCTGATGGTGACACTGTCGGTTTGGCTCTTCTTTTGGCAGAAATACCAGTAGACCGGTAAGCCCGCTGTCTGGTAACCCTCCTTCATGTCACTCAGTTTGTCGAGACGGCAATTGTTCAAATCAGGATTCATTCCCGGCAGCATGTGGCCCAAGGGGGCCGCGATGATCGCCGATCCGTTGCCGGCGCTGTACATCAGCCCCAACTCATTGCTGTACATATCCGGTGGGGTTGCCTGAGCGAAATTGCTGGTGTAGACGCAGAAGGTGGTGTCCAGCCAGGTAGCTCCCGACTTGCACTTGCCGGTGACCTCGTCGATGCCCATTTTGTTGACGCGCGTTTGAATGTCGCCGAGATAGTTGTAGCGCTCACCCTCCAGAATCGACTGCTGGTACATCACGATGGACCAGGCGCCGAGGAACTGCTGAATCGTTTGCACACCGCCCACCCCGATGTGTGCTCCATTATCGATGTTGCCGGCCACGAGGTCGTTGTACACGCTGGGTTCAGAGGTTCCGGTGGGGGATTCGAAGATGCTCTTGCTGATGATGTTGTTGCAGTCAAGTCGTGACACATCGTCCATCAGGGTGGCCAACGCGACATTGCTGTAATCCAACGGCAGGGTGAAGGTCAGGTCGTCCTCGATGCTGTCCTTGGTTTCCGTGGACAGCGCGATCACAGTGTTGCCGCCCTCGACATACTTGCTGGTGATCCGAACCGGTCCTTCTAACGACACGCCCGCAACGGATCCGGTGTTGGTTGCGGACAGGGTGAGAACGGAACTGCTGAGGCCATCAGAAGCGATGCTGACAACAGTGACCGGTGTGTCGTCGGTGCTACCGATGCCGGCACCGGTCACTTTCATTCCGCGCTTGATGGAGTCATCCACCCTCGGGATCGTCAGAGTGCGCACTCCTGCTGAGCCGGTGGCGTCGGGGACCTCGAGGACCTGCTGTCCGATCCCCGGGCCGGTGACAACGGTCTGACCGGCGATCAAGGTGCCGTAGCCCGTGGTGCCGGGCAAGGTGATGACCGTCGAGCCGGCAGCTCCGGTGACACCGGTCAACTGAAGAGGTTGGGCATCCGCGACGAGGTCCTGATACGTGCCGAAGGCGGTCCGCACTGCACTTTCGCAGGACTCTGCCGCCTGTAGCGCGACTGCGCTCTTCAGGCTGTCCAATTGAGCGCTGATGCACTCCAACTGTTCTGCGACAGCCTCGATAGCGCTCAGCTCAGGTGAGGTACCTGTGGCGGACATGGCCCCGAGGAGCATGCCGGGAATCCCACCCGCGAGGGTGCCGGGAATTCCGGCAGCTTCCAGGTAGGCACCCACCGCGATAATCCCGACCTGGGCCACGAGGACGGTCGAAGAGGGGCCAGGACCAGAGGAATTAGGCAGGTTGCTGGTGCAGGTGGGCGAGGAGCTCGCAATCGGACTGAGTGGAGCTGACGCCATGGGATTGGTGGATCCGCGGGGATTGACCCGGGCGAAGGGTCGTTCGGCGGCTGCGCCCTTGGCCAAGACGCGCACGAGCGCCGTGTAGGACCTCGGAGCCTTGGATCGATCGGGACGCGATGACGCGATGATGCGGTCGTAATCAACGTAATTATTGCCCGACTGCAGAATGCCTTCGGGGGCGTCGGCCGGAATACCGATGGCGTCACGAATCTCCGTTAGAGCAGCACGCCAGGTGCGCTGAGTCGGGACCACATCCTTGGCGAGGACTTCCTTACGGGTTGCTGCTGTCGTCACCAGATCCAGGTACACCGAGGTAGCGCCTCGAGTCTTCGGCCAGGCGTAGGTTTTCAAGACCCCGCTGAAGTCCTGGCCTCGGGCTGTGCCCCCCGTGCTCGTCAAGGACAGGGGTAGTGCTTCGGCCCTCAGCGCGATGTCCCGCAGAATCATGACACCGCCCTGGTTCACGGTTCCGGAATCCAAGAGGCGGCCATCTCGATCCCGCACCTCCACCACCGCACCGATCAGGGGGGCATTCGGGCCCATGGAGGGCCACACGGTCAAGCTGGCAGACCGGGAGGTCTCCGCGGGGTTGGGAGTCGGCGAAGCAGAGGCAGTCGCAGCGTCCTGCGTCTCGGACGCTGTCGCCGTGGGAGAAGCTGCTGCTGCCGCGGACGTGAGAGAGAGGGGTGAGCACAGGGCGGCCCCCACAGCCAGTGCACACAGACTCGCGACGGTCGATCGGCGTGCGGATGTCCGCTGAGTTCGCCGGTGCAGTGCATGGGAGCCCAGGTGCGGTCGATTGGTTCTCACGGTGATCCCATCGTCGGTACGTCTCGTGCGATGTGATCAGCCGTGTTTGCCAACCGCATCGGGTGTCGATATCGAGTGTCGATGAAGGCTAGATCGGGGGCGTCAGTCGATGCATCGGTGAAGCCGACCCCGGGTTCGGGTATCCCTCAGACTTGCGTTCCGGTGAAGTGGCGCCGTGGCCGAACGGTGGGTGGCGGGCTAGGAATCCGCACGCACCC
>JBEAQC010000078.1:0-15965 GCA_041164085.1 Actinomycetota bacterium | reverse complement strand
GAGGCGGAGTTGAGCCAGCGCATCTGGGCGGCCCGTTTCTCGGCGCTGATTCGGGCTCTGCATCCGTGAGTACCTGCACCGCTGAACCGCACGCATGAGGCACGTATGCCATTGAGAGAGCGACGGATATTCGCGCACCCGCCGGGTCAGGTCCGCGAGTGCGCACTCGCGGTGCTGCGCGAACGCGGGTACGAGGTGACCCTTGTCGGTGAGTGGTCGGCATTGGCCAGTCGCGGGAGTGTGGGTCGCAACGTTCTCCTCGGCGGCTTTGCCCAGCGGATGGAGTTGCGTCTTGACGTCTACGCAGGACCGGGCGCCGACTCGACCGTCGATTGCGGAGTGCGCGATGAAGTCTCATCGACGCTCATGGGTGGAGCCATGGGGCTCGCAAAGACGTCGCGGGAGATCACGGGAGTGCTGGACTCCCTCGAGGCGATTCTGAACGGCTGATCGCAGCCTGCCGACCCGCCTTCGGGTGAGCGTAGGGTGTCCCGGTGCTCGCCGCCTGGCAGGTCATCACCCTCGCCGCTCTGGCAGCAACCGGCATCGCACTGTGGGTTCGCGGCACCTACGACGGTAGGGCCGCCGCGATCACGGCCAGCCTGTCGGCGGCGGCACTCGCCTGCCTGTGGCTCGCCTACGAGGTCATCCCGATCGAGCAATGGCGCAGGGAGAGCCTGCCGATCGGCTTGGCCATCTTCGCGCTGCCCGCCGCGACCGCCGTAGCGATCGCCCTCGTGCGGGCGCGGCGCACCGCCACCAGGCCAACCCTGGCGGCCACGGCGTACCTCACCGCCCTGTGGGCTACTCCGGCGATCCTGCTTTACGTCTCGCAGCGCAAGCCCTTCAACGGCGACCTAGCCAACCTGCTGTGGTGGGCGGGCACGTCGATCGCCATCTACGTCCTCGTGCCGGTCATCTACGCGCGCACCTTCGGCCAGTCGGTGCGCGGATACGGACTCTCGGTGTCGTTCGTGCGCACCGAGGGGATCCTCATTGCCCTCATCGCCCCGGTTGCCCTCGCCATCGTGTGGCTCGCGTCCGCGGATCAGCGCTTCCTCGACACCTACCCCTTCTACAAGGGCGACGGGTGGTCCCTCGTCACTTTCGAGGTCGCCTACGGCGCATCGTTCGTCGCACTGGAGTTCTTCTTCCGGGGATTCCTCGTCTTTGCCGGACAGCCGGTCCTCGGCATTCACGCCGTACCCGTCATGGCCTTCACCTACTGCCTACTGCATCTGGGCAAGCCACTGCCCGAGGCAGCGTCGAGCCTCATCGGCGGCCTGATCCTGGGCTATCTCGCCCTGAGACTGCGCTCGATTCTCGCCGGCGTCGTCGCCCATCTGACGATCGCGTGGGGCATGGACGCCTTCGTCCTCTCGCGCTCCTAGCCCTCGCTCACAGCCGCGCGGACCGCCGCCGCGAACCGCCGCGAATGCCCGAGATACCCGGCGAGGGACGCGGCATCGCCACTGACGGCGTGAAGGAGACCGAGGGCGCCTCCGAGCCGGCGGGCGCGCACCCGCTTGGCACCCCAGTCGGGCAGCGATCGCGCTGCGCGGGCGCGGGACCACACGCGTGAGGTCGCGCCATCCGCACTCGTCGACCAGCCCGCAAACTCCGCAGGCACAAGGGGCAGCGCCTCGCGCGCGAGCAGGACTCGCTGCACATCCGAGCCGTCGCGCCACGCGCCGAACTGCTCCTCGCGCTGAGACGAATCCACGCGCAGGGCTTCGAGGAGCACGACGTCATCGGCATCCGCACCACGCGACAGGAGCACGAGCAGCTGGCCCTCTGAGCCGGCTAGCGCGTCTGCCACGCGGTATTGCCCCAGCAGGCGCGCGAGGGGCTCAGGCAGGCTCTCGCGATATTGCGCCAACTCAGGCTCGATATCCCGTGCGTCGTTCACCCCGCCGGCCCACCGCCGGGAGACCCGGTCGCGCCGCAGGCGTCCCGCTGGGGAGACCAGTCGGCGGACGGCAGTCACCGGTGATTGCGCTGCCGCGGGGTCGATGCCCTCGGCCAGGCGACGCGATCGACGCAGGGCCTCGGCTCGCGAGGCGTGCAGTGGCTCGGCGGCCAGGGCGGAGATCGCCTGCTGATAGCCCTCGGCGAGCGACTCGGCAGCGCGCCCGGTGATCGAGCGACTCCGCGCGAGGTCGAGCAGGTCCGCCTCCCATGGTCCTGGCAGCGCATCATCCACGGCTGCCGCGTCGAGGATGACACCGCGCGGGCCCTCGACGACATCGAGCCCATCCGAGCACATCCACACGACGAAGCCCGTGGCATTCGCATCGAGCGCCGCCGCGAAGTCAACATCATCACGCAGGGCTCGTGCACGCACGCGCCGTTCATCGCGACCGAGGGCCGGATCGGACTGCGGTGGGTCGGCGTAGGTCCGCCACGCGGTCACGATGCCACCGAACCCGGCATCGTGTTGCCGTACGTGGTGTTCAGCGGCGTCCGCATCGCTTCACGGATCGCCGCGTGCACCGTGGAGGAGGTGAGGTACGTCGAGTCAAGGTGCGCGGTTGCCGCGCCTGCGACGGCGGCAGCTAGTCGAGCCAGGGTGTTGGTCGGTGACGCCCATCCCGCCGTGGGTGACAGGAACGCGTCGCACGCGGCAGGGAAGCTCTCGCCCAGGCCCCTGCCGGCGGGTACCGGGTCGAGCGGGTGCACGACGTTGAGCCATGACCCCACCCGGTCGTAGGGGAACGGCATCGGCTCCATCGTGACCGCCGGCTGGCCCATGGGGCTGCCGAGGGTGACGAGCAGGTCGATGTGCACGCGCGGATCGGCGAGGAGGTCCCATGCCACGACGGATCCGAGCGAGTGGGCGATGACGACGCGAGGCCGTGGTGCACGAAGCAGGGACTGCGTCACGCGATGGAGCACTGCCGCTCGTCGCGCGTCGTCGTCGAGATAGCGGCCCACCTGGTCTAGGCCGAACACCGGCGTGCGGACCAACTGAGTCAGGGGCAGGCGCTCGGCGATATCAGCCGGATGGGGCAGCATCGCTGGCCACGACCATGGCCGGGATTCACCCACGGCATCGATGAGGGTCGTCAGATCACGTTGGCGGTCGCGGTACGCGAGCCTGGCCGCATCGCTTGACGCAGGCGGCAGCCCAATCGGTCGGCGCGCGTGCACCGATCCCGACGTCGTCAGCAGGTCATCGAAGCTCGGTGCGACGAGGTCGACCGTGAGACCCCCGAGGGCTTCGCGGATCGGCCGCCACCACATCTCACGCGCCCCACCGACCCCATGGAGGTAGACCACGCTTCCGTGCACGGACGTCGGGGCCACCCCCTGAGGGTACGACCCGACCCACCCAGGAGCGCCGATCCGGGCCACGGCAGGGGCGCGTGTGACGAGGTGGATCGTGTGTGATCAGTGGTGGTCAAGTTTTTTGAAAATGTCCCGACACTCCCTTGCGCAGCTTGCGCGGACCGAATAGAACTGTCTTGTCGCAAGGGAAACTGAGCGGCCGGAGCAACGGAGATCGAGTCGCAAGACGAGATCGGAGGCAACTCCCCACCCCGGTGTCGCGGGGGGGACTGAGGCTTCGGGATCGACCGAGGCGGTGCAAGCCGCGCTGGAGGCGCCCCGGCAACGGGTGCGACGGAGGAGGGGCGACGCCCCCGACTTCCCCTCGCGGGACCAGTAGGCGCGATCCGTGGCGAGACCCCTGGAACTCATACTTCCAGGGGTCTCGTCCTTTATAGGCCCTGTGAGCCCTCGATCGTGGGAGCCACGCCGCGAAGGTGCGCCTCCAGGCGCGCGAAGCCCTCGTCGAGGCTGACCTCAGGCGTCCAGGCCAGCGCGGTCCGCGTCAACCGTTGATCGAACCAGTGCGCTGTGGCCAACTGCTCCGCGAGGAACGACGTGACCGGCGGCTCGCCGTCGCGTCCGGTCCGCTCCCAGACGCGCTCGAGCACATGGCCGCCCAGGTGAGCCGCCGCAAACGGAACGCTGCGGGAAGGCCCTGGCACACCCGCTGCGCGCGCAATCCGGGTGAGCATCTCGCTCACCGTTCTCGGCTCGCCGTTGGACACGACGAAGGCCCGTCCACGCACCGATGCGTCCGCTGCCCGGTCTACAGCCGCCACGATCGCCGTACCGGCGTTGTCGATGTACGTCGTATCGATGAGTGCAGCCCCAGTGCCGATGGTGACGAGGCGTCCCAGGCGCGCACGGTCAATGATGCGCTCGGTCAACTGACTGTCGCCCGGACCCCAGACCAAGTGCGGGCGGACCGCCGTGACGGCAAGGTCCCCACCATCGGCAGCGAGTGCCTGCTGCTCGGCCATGGCTTTGCTCCGCGAGTAGTGCCCGCGGGCACGTGCGGGGTCCGCAGGCTCGGCGCCGGCTCCGACCAAGGCGTAGCCGACATGCGCGACCGAGGGCGACGACACGAGCACGAGCCGCTGTACCCCGGATCGGCGAGCCGCCTCAACAACCTGGCGCGTACCGAGGACGTTGATCCGCTCGTAGTCCTCCCATGGTCCGGTGATGTCCACGCGGGCAGCGGCATGGACGACCGCCGCACACCCGGCGAAAGCCTGCTCGAGGCCTTCGATCGAGCCGGCCACGTCCGCCCGCCACTCCACGGCGCCCGCGCGCCGGAGTCCCTCGGGCAGCGCTCCCCTCTGGACCGCGATCACCGTGTCACCGCGGGCCAGGAATGCACGTGCGGCCGCGCCACCGACGACTCCCGAGGCTCCCGTGATGGCGATCCGCTCAGCCATCGGCGCGCTCCCCGGCGAGGAACTCCCCCGCCTCGCGGGCGATGCGCGAACGATCCACCTTGGAGCGATGACGAACGTCGACCGGAAGTGCGCGCATGGTGAGCACAGCCGCGACCTCGAGCCCCAGAGCGTTGCGCACGGCTTGGCGGACACGTTCGGTGGTGTCGAGGTCGGCGAGGCCGAGGCCAGGCCCGGGGGCTTGCAGCACGATCACCGGGACCTGGACGCCCGCGGGGCCGACGCCGACGAGCGCAGCCAGGGGTACCCGCGCTGCGCGCTGGGCAATGAGCTCCGCTGCGACCGGCGTCACCGGTCCATCGGCGCACAGGAGCACGTGCGCAAGGCGACCTTCAACCCAGAGGCGTCCCTGCTCATCGAAGTGCCCCACGTCACCGGTGCGATGCCAGCCCGACGGGGAGTCGGCCCGGTGCTGTGTCGCCCAGCGCCGGTCGTAGCGATCGCGCATCCAGTCGCACCGCACGACGATCTCGCCCGTCGTCTCCGGGGTGTCGATCAGCATCTGCGCCGGCTCCCCCTGCGAGTCGAGGGGGGCGATGCCCATGTCGACGCCATTCAGGGGTCGCCCGACGAGGACGCCGATGCCGTCCGATTCCCGCAGTTCCTCGAGGGTCACCTCGGTCAAGGGGAGTGCCTCGGTCATGCCGTAGGGCGTCGCCAGTGTCGCGGACGGTAATAGCGCAGCCGCGCGCTCGAGCAGATCCACCGGCACGGGTGCCCCGGCCACGAGCAGGAAGCGCAGGCCATCCAGGGCCCGGCGCTCATGCATGTCGAGGTGCTCCCCCGAGTCCACGATCGCGCGCAGGGCTGTGGGTGAGGCCCAGGCCAGCGTGCCGCCGACGGCACCGGCCGCGTCCGCGAATGACCGGGCCGTGAGGGTGCTGGCATCGGTGAGATCCATGTCGGGGATCGCCGACGGGATTCCGAGGGCCGGGCCGAGCACCGACCACGGGGCGAAGGCAGCCACGAGGGCATCGCCGGCGCCGATGACGTACGCGGAGCGCAGGGCATCGCGCAGATGAGCTAGTCGCGTATGCGTGTAGACGACACCCTTGGCCGGGCCGGTCGCTCCAGACGTGAAGGCCACGAGCGCGTCGGCATTGCTGTCCGGGGTAGCCGGCAATTCCGACATCGCAAGGGTCTCGCGACCTCGGCGAGCGACCTCGGCGAGCGAGGCATCAGCACCCAGCACCCGTGTCGCGGGCCCGGTGCGTCCGACAAGGATGCGCACTCCGGGCAGACCGAGGGTGCGCGCGAGCCCGAGGCCCGCGGGGATACCAATGACATGATTCGCCTCCGCCGAGCGCAGTGCCCTGCGCATGCCGCGCACCCCCAGTCCGGAGTCGGCGACGACAACGACAGCGCCGATGCGCCACGCGGCGTAGACGGAAGCGATGAGATCAGCGCCTGGCGGCACGAGCATGGCGATGCGATCACCTGGGCGCACCCCCAAGGCGACGAGACCGGCAGCGATCTCGTGCGTGCGCGCGGCGAGCATGGCCCAACTCACCCGGCGGTCGGAGCGCAGATCAGCGAGTGCCACCGCGCTGTCGCGCGCTCGTTCGTCGAGCGCCGCACCGATCGGCACGATGACCCGATCCGCACCGGCCTCGACCTCGCGGGAGGCGACAGTCTCGGCGCCCGGCATGTGCGCCCCAAGCACCCTGGCGTCGATCCAGGAGATGACATCGGCACACCACGTCGGTGCATCCTCCGTGACGAGGTGCCGGGCACCCTCGTAGCGATGGACATCAGCATGCGGCATGCGCTCGCCCAGATCTCGCAAATACCGGTCTGAGAAGACAGGATCATCGGAACCCCACGCGAGGAGCACCGGCACGTCGAGAGCACGGATGCCTTCGGCGATGGCGTCGAGGGTGGGCGCACTCGGGTGATCGGGAGATAGCGGAATATCGGCAACGAAGTCACCGATCGCCTTTCGGCGCGCGCGCCCGTCGTACGGTGCCCGGAATGCTCGCGCCACCTCAGCCGGCATGTGGCGCGACATGACAGTGGTCCCCCGCAGGAAGGCGGAGGTGCGCCTCGTGACGGTGTCGAGCAGTGGCCGCGATCGCGCGAGTCGGATCAACGTCGGCGCAGGCGCACCCTCGGGCTGATGCACAGCCGTGTTGGCCAACACCACTCCGACCAGATCGGCACGATGCTCGAGGGCCCAGCCCAGCGAAACAGGGCCGCCCCAGTCATGGGCGACCGTGACCACCGGTCCGGTGACGCCCATGGCCCGGGTCAGGGCTCCGAGGTCGGCGACGCGATCGGCGAGCCGACGCACCGGCTCGGAGGGTGCGAGCCTGTCGGAATAGCCCATGCCGACCTGGTCGACCGCGATCACGCGCCAGTCGGCCGGAGCGCTCGCGAGAAGTCGTCGCCAGAGATAGGACCAGGTGGGGTTGCCGTGCACGGCGAGCACGGTGAGCACGGGCTCGCCCATCGCCGGTCGCTCGAGCACGTGCATGCTCACTCCGCCAATGTCGACGTACCGCGACCAGGCAGGGTCCAGACCGGGCAGGTCAAGCAATGTCGCGCTCATGGCGTGCGGTGGGCTACCAGGAGATCTCGATGACACTGGCGTTGAGGCCAGAGCCGATACCCAGGCAGCCGATGCGATCGCCCTCACGAAGCTCA
The DNA here is from genome assembly GCA_041164085.1 of Actinomycetota bacterium. Classification (GTDB taxonomy): domain Bacteria; phylum Actinomycetota; class Actinomycetes; order S36-B12; family S36-B12; genus Mxb001. The sequence continues at coordinate 8,556 of JBEAQC010000078.1, read as the reverse complement.
TCCACCTGCAACGCGAGCGTGAAGGGGATAGATGCCGGGCCGATGTTGCCGTAGTGGGGGAACGTCATGGGCACGCGTGCCAGGTCGATGCCCAACGCGGCGGTCACCGCCTGCGTGTGCACACTCGACACCTGGTGGATGACATATCGGTCGAGATCCGACCAGTCGAAGGTCTCTGCCGCCTCCTGCCAGGTCTGCGCCGACAGTTCGAGTCCGGCCTCGAGCAGCGCGCGAGAGTCCGTGCGCATCTGCGTCATGTCACCCACACAGATGTTGTGGTGCTGCGTAGCCGCCCGCGAGACACCGCCTACGAAGCGATGACCCTCGGGATGCTCGGTGGCGCGACCGAGAACCATCGCCGCACCTCCAGAGCCCAAGGTGAGGGAGGCGAAGTTCTCAAAGATGTCTGACACCGTCGTCTCGGGTCGCTGCAGCCGCTCGATCGTGCGCTCCTGCAGCCCGCGGGATCCCTCTCCATCGACGATCACGGCGTAGTCGATCTGGCCCGCGTCGATGAGCGTGCCGGCCAGGTGCATGCCGTTCACGAAGCCTAGGCAGGCGTTGGACAGGTCGAAGTTGAGGCAGTGAGGGGCGAGCCCGAGTTGATGGTGCACATCGACTGCCGCGGACGGCTCGAGATGCGCACGCGAGACCGACGTATCGATGAGCATGCCGATGCGCTCAGGAGCCACACCTGCATCGGCGATCGCCTTGGCTCCGGCCATGGCAGCGGCATCCGCGAAAGTGACATCCTCAGGCCACCAACGGCGCTCCACGATTCCCGCGAGGCCCTCAAGAAGGCCCGGGCGCACGTCGAGCCGGGCGTAGGTGTCCGCAAGCGCCTCGTCGATTTGAGCGGAGGTGACAACGATGGGTGCCTCGGCGACGCTGACGGAGAGCACCGCGGTGTCCGTGAATCGGAAGGTGGCGTTGCCGCCACCTGGTCGGTCACTCATCGGGTCCTTCCTGCGCCGGGGCGAGGCACCAGTCTCACATGTCCTGTGGGGACGGGCCCGACGGGCAGGCTATTCGGGGTCGCCGGACTCCCGGTCGTGCATGTCCGCGAGGAATTGCTCCACCTGGGCCGCGATCTCGTCCCCGGACGGGACATTGCCGCCGGGCGCCAATTCGGAGCCGCCGCTCGCGACCGGTCCCGTTCCCCTGAGGGCGGCGAGCTGGTCGTACTGCTGCTCCAGGGCGTGGACGATCGTGACGAACTCCTCGCTGTTTTGCAGCTGCTGGGCGATCTCGCCCTCCGCTCGCGATGCAGGAGCGCGCAGGTCGTCGACGGGCAGTGCGAGCCCGGTCGCTGCCGACAGGGCTTCCAAGGTCGTGATCGCGGCTGAGGGGTATTCGAACTGACCGAGGTAGTGGGGCACGTGGGTCGCGATGCCAATGGCCTGCTCACCCGCCTCACCGAGGCGCAGCTCCAGAAGTCCGCCGATGTGGCCGGGGACCTGAAGGTTGCCACCGACCGTGTGCGGGCTGGAAACCAGGGAAGGCACATTGCCGTGCACCGTGACACCGAGCGGACGTGTGTGCGGAGCGGGCCACGGGATCGCCGACAGCCCGACCGTGAGGCGGGTGCCGGTGCGGCGGATGATCTCGAGGATCTCCGCCGAGAAGCGCTGCCACTGGTAGTCCGGCTCCGGCCCGGTCAGGAGCAGGAACGGCGTGCCCGCGGCGTCGGTGACCTCGTGGAGGGCGATCTGGGGCATGTCCACGGCCGCGAAGTGGTCGGTGACGAAGGTGAGGACCGGCCGACGGGCACGGTAGTCGAGGACCTGGTCGATGTCGAAGGTAGCCAGGAGGCGAGGCTCGCGGGACTGCAGCGCGCGCGCTGCCATCGCGGTCGCGCCACCGGCATCGAGGAAGCCCGTGAATGCGTGCACGAGGACATCACGACCCTCCACCGCGGTGGGGTCGCTGTGCCAGGTGACAAGCGGTCGATCAGACATGGATCCTCCTTGCAGACAGTGTCGCTTGAGGGTCCAACGCTCGCGAGCCGGGAAATCTTCCCGTCCCCGAAGCAGTGAGGCGCGGCTCCTGGGACGTGTCCATCTCGAGTTGGGCATTCGCCACGGTGACGAAGCAGGTCAGCGTGACGTCAGGACCGGTCAAGTAGGTCCCGCCTAGTCGGATCCGGGGTCACCCTCCGGCGCCGGCTTCGTGTCCGCGGTCTTCTTCGACGTGGCCTTCTTGGCGGGCCCATCCGCCGAGGCCGAGGCCTTCTTCGTCGATGACTTCTTGGCCGGCGACTTCTTGGCGGGCGACTTCTTGGCCGACGCCTTTTTCGCGGGTGCCTTCTTGGGCTCGGCCTGCTTGGCGTCGGGGTTCGGGGCTGCCGGCGCTGAAGCGGCATCGGATTCGCTCAGCTCTTCCGCTGCCGCGACAGCCGCCCCCTTGGCGACCTCGGCCGCATCCGCGGCCGCTGACGTCGTGACGCTGGCCGCCGACGTCGCAGCCGACGAGGTCACCTCAGCGGCATCGCTCACCGCCGCTCCCGCAGAGGCGGCTGCAGCGCTGACCGCATCGGCGACCACGGGTGGCACCACCGGTGAGGAGTGGGCGACATTCGATGCTGCCTGCGCCGCCTTGTCAGCGAGCCCCGCGGCACTGGTCGCGGCGCCGGACACCCCGGTGGCCGAGCGATGTGCCAGCGTCGAGACCGAGTCCGCCCACGCGTCCGCGCGCTCGGCGACCGGCTCGGTGTCGTGATACCTGCGCCAGGCGGCGACGCCGGCGGCAGCGCCCGCGATGGCAGCGGCGACGAGGAAGACGCGGCGCATCGGACCTCCCTAGGTGAGCGGCTCCCCCGACCGTAGCAGTGCGCTCGCGGTATCAGCGCTGCTTGCCAGAGAAGTAGGCCAGGAAGAGCTCCTTGGGGCCGCTGCCGGTGAGGAACCGATCCCGCTCGTCAGGTGGGAGGGTAAGTGTGTACTCGCAGACGCGGGACCACGCTCCACCGACAGCACGTGTCAAGGAGCCGGCGACCGTGGCCGAGATCGCCGACGTCGCCACCTGGCCACCAGGGATGAACTTCAGCAGGTTGGTCGCGAGGTAGCGCCCCGCCATGGTCGCCCCTCCGGTCAGCACGACAGCCCCGGCCGCTGCGAGTGCGCGCGAGCGATCTGCCGGCAAGCCGTAGGCCGCCGTGATTCGCGCGATCATCGTCACCTGCGTCGGAACCAGGATGGCAGCGTCGGCGAAGGGAATGGGAGCCGCACCGACCCCGGCAGCGAGCGCAACCGACTGATTGATGATCGTCTTGGCCGCCTGTCTTTTACGCTCCCAGTCGAGGATCTGGACCGCCGTGAGCGCCGCGGTGGCGACCTCGGGCACGACGACGTACGTCGCATCAAGGAGCTCCTGCAGACCGAAGACCGGCGATGACGTGAAGGGGTCCTCGACCGCATTCGTGAGCAGTACCTGACCGGAGGGGCGCAGCGGGAGACCGAGGGACTCGATGTACTGCGCGAACTCGAGGGCATCCGGGTGAGGCACGCCGTCGCGACTGGGCACCTGTGTGATCACGAGGATGACGGGAAGCCCGAGGTCGGACAGCGCGCGCACGAAGTCGCCCTGGCGCTCCTCGAAGCGCCGATCGGACCAACGCACCAGGTACCAAGCAGCGTGAATCTGCTGGTCCACTGGAAGAGCCCGCGACTCCGCCACGCGGGCGCGCAAGGCCGCGAGGATGTCGTCACCGGACGCACCCGTCTCGAAGCCCTCGGAGTCGTAGAGACCGAGCAGGCCGCCAGGATGGCGGTGATAGTTCAGGCCCTGCGTCACCGGCTTGCCGACCCCGGTCGCGGCCACCTCGCTGCCGAAGATCGCGTTGACGAGGGTTGACTTGCCGACACCCGTCTTGCCGAAGACCGCGAGATTGAAGCAGCCCAGGGACGCGAAGGCTTCGGAGAGCCGCTGGGCGAAGAGCGACTCCACCTCCGCCTGGGGCAGATCGACGGACTTGCCCGGGACAGGCTGCGGGGAGCCTGGGCTCGCGGAGTCGCTCATGGGTCCACGGTAGGTGCTCGACCGGTCAGGACGCGCGAGAACGGTCGGGCATCGGTGACACGGTGCGGGTTACCTTGGTTGCATGCTGCGCACCCTGGGGATCATCGGCGCTGCCTTCGTGCTGCTTGCCGTCGCCGGGGCCGGTGGGATCGTGGCCCTGGGCGGCGTCGACCTCCTACGAGATCGGGTCATCGTGGTGCCCGAGGAGCTGAGGCCGGTCATCCTCGAGGCAGCCGAGCGATGCCCGGTGGTCCCCGCGGAGGTGCTTGCCGCGCAGCTGGCTTCGGAGAGCAGTTGGGATCCACGAGCGGTCAGCCCCGCGGGCGCCACAGGTCTGGCCCAATTCATGCCCGCTGTCTGGGAGCAGTACGCCGTCGACGGGGACGGCGATGGCGACCGCGACATCTACGACCCCGTGGATGCCATCCACTCCGCCGCCGCGCTGAACTGTGTCAACTCCGGCCTGGTCGCCGATGTCCCGGGGGATCACGTGAGCAACATCCTGGCGGCCTACAACGCCGGCTTCAACCAGGTGCTGAGGTACGACGGGGTGCCTCCATTCCCGGAGACCGAGCAATACGTGGAGCGCGTGCTCTCGCGGGCGGAGCGGATCGAGCTCTAGGCGCGCGGATTGCCGAACATGTCGGAGTTTCCGCGAGCGTCGGCGACCAGCCCAGGCACGACGGCGGTGAGCTCAGCCGGATCCCAGCGGCCCCCGTCCTTGGTGGCTGTCGGGCCCTTGATCCACGGCTCCGCGACGCCGATCTCGTTGCCGGTGACGGTGAAGATCCGGCCTGTGACGCCCGCGCTGAGCGGTGAGCCGAGCCACACCACGAGCGGCGAGATGTTGGCTGGGTCCATGGGGTGGTAGCCCGATGCATCAGGCTGAATGCCACTCATGTCCGAGAAAAGCCCCAGGCCCTCGGTCATGCGCGTGAGCGCGACGGGCGCGATCGCGTTCGCGGTCACGCCCAATCGCGCGAGCTCGTCCGCGAGGATGACGGTCATCGCGGCAATGCCGGCCTTGGCGGCACCGTAGTTCGCCTGCCCGATGTTGCCGAAGATCCCGGATGGCGACGACGTGGAGATGATGCGCGCGTCATTGGTCCCGCCCGCCTTGGCACGCGCCCGCCAGTAGTTGACGGCGTGGCGGCTCACCGCGAAGGTGCCGCGCAGGTGCACGGCGATGACCGAGTCGAACTCCTCCTCGGTCATGTTGACGAACATCCGGTCGCGCAGAATGCCCGCGTTATTGACGACGACATCGAGGCCGCCGAAAGCGTCGATCGCAGCCTGCACGATTCGTCCGGCGCCGGCGTAGTCGCTGACGCTGTCGGTGTTGGCGATCGCCTCCCCGCCCATCGCGCGGATCTCCTCGACGACCTCCTGGGCCGGGCCGGCATCCTCGCCTGCGCCGTCGACCGAGCCGCCGAGGTCGTTGACGACGACGCGGGCACCCTCACGCGCGAACGCGAGCGCGTGCTCGCGTCCGATCCCCCGACCGGCGCCGGTGATGACGACGACTCGACCCTCGCAGATGCCCGACATGGTGCCTCCCTCTCTTCTGGCGCGAGGCTAGCGATCGCACAGGCACGTGATAGGACGGGGTGTGCCCGCGCCACGTCTGCTCTTCGTCTGCACCGGTAATGCGACACGCTCGGTGATTGCCGCCTCACTGGTCCGCCGTGATCGACCCGAGTGGGACGTTGACTCAGCCGGCACCTGGGCGATTCCCGGGCTGCCGTCGAGTCGGCGCACCCTCGCCGCACTCGAATCGGTGGGTGTCAGCGCCCCTGGTCATCGGAGCACGACGCTGACCCGCGACCACCTCGATGACGCCGATCTCGTCGTTGGATTCGAGCGAGACCACGTGGGGTTCATCCGGCACATGGCTCCCGAGGTGGCCGGCCGCACAGCGACGCTCCCGCGTCTGCTGCTGCCGGATTGGCCCGGCGTCGACATTGCGGGCGAGGATCCGCGCACCTGGGACGAGGTCGATGACCCCGCGGGCGGCGACGTGGACGACTTCATCCGCTGCGCGCGCATCATCGACCGTCAGGTCGCCGAACTCGTGAGGCGCCTGGACTCGATGTCGACTTAGCCGACGACGCCCTCAGCGGTGAGACGAGCGATCCGGTCAGCGTCCACGCCCCAGGCGCCGAGCGCCTCTGCCCGTGGCGCGCTGATCGGTCCCGCTCCTGCGGGTGGCGTGCGGGAGAAGCGCGGTGCTGGCGCTGGCTGCACCAGTCCGTCGACCTTGGTGAAGGTGCCTCGTGCGACGAGGTGCGGATGGGCCGGCGCCTCGCTCATCGTGAGCACGGGTGCGACGCAGGCGTCGGTCCCGGCCGTGGCGTCGGCCCAGTCGGCCAACGTGCGCGACGCCACCGCATCCGCGAAGGCCTGCCGTATCTCCCCCCAGCGCGCCACATCGAACTGCTGCGGCAGATCCGCGTCCTCCAGCCCCGCGATGCGCAACCACTCGGCGTAGAAGTGGGGTTCGAGGCAGGCGACGGCGAGCCAGCGCTCATCACGGGTGCGATAAACGTCATAGAAGGGCGCGCCTGAGTCGAGCAGGTTGACCCCTGTCTCGTCACTCCATAGTCCCTGCGCGGCCATGCCGTGGAACAGCGACATGAGCAGGGCCGCGCCATCGACCATGGCCGCGTCGACGACCTGCCCACGCCCGGAGCGCTGCGCCTCCCAGAGGGCTGCGAGCACACCGACGACGAGGAGCATCGCCCCGCCGCCGTAATCGCCGACCAGGTTGAGTGGCGGTGTCGGCGGCTGATGCCGCCGTGCCGTGTGCGCAAGGACACCGGCGATGGCGATGTAGTCCAGGTCATGGCCCGCGGCGTGCGCCCAGGGACCATCCTGACCCCACCCGGTCATGCGGCCGTAGACAAGCGAGGGACGCCGGGCCCAGCAGGCATCGGGACCGAGGCCCAGACGCTCCATCACGCCGGGTCGGAAGCCTTCGATGAGCACATCCGCGCTCGCGACGAGATCGAGCACGACCTCACGACCCTCATCGTGTCGTACGTCGATGACGACGCTGTCGCGTCCCCGTCGCGTCACGTCACCACGTGGATCGCCGACAGAGAGAGCCGGCCGCGGCGACTCGATGCGGATGCCCTGAGCGCCGAGGTCCGCCAGGACCATCGCGGCGAAGGGCGCCGGACCGAGCCCGGCCATCTCCACGAAGCGCATGCCCTCGAGTGGCCCGGTCATCGGATGATCGCAATCACCTGGGAATTGTGGACAGCGAGCCGCCCGTCCGGAGTCCATAACTCGCGACTTTCCGTCGAGTAGCCCTGCGCCAGGCCGAGCATGCGGCCGCGATGCAGCAGCGGCGCCGATGCGTCGACGGACGCCGGATCGACGAGCAGCGTGGCGCTGAAGCTCAGGGTGGCCATCGGCCGCGCCGTCGACACCTGCACGAGCGCAGCAGGCCACAGTGCATCGACAAGGCCGGCAAGAGTCGCATCGTCGTACGACGTGAGCGGTACCGTCGGCGCGACCCAGCCGAGCACTTCGTCGCTCGTCCCGGAGTACGGGTAGCCGCTGATCGGGCGCACTTCGAGGTGCTGGAGGAACTCCGGCGCCAGCGGCGGCTCGAGTGTCAACGCCGCGATGTCGGCCCAGTCGGGTGCATCAGGCATCCGCAGGACCGGCGCCCCCTCGACATCGAGGGCACGATCGGCGCCGAGGACCACCGTCGCGACCGCCCACGTCTCGTCCTCTGCGGACCCGATCGCCACGTGCCACACGGCGGTGGCCGAGCCGCGGCGTACCAGCGTGCAAGTGACTCGGGTGGGCCCGGCGGGGACCGGCCCCACCATGTGGACGCTGATCTCTCGCAGGGGATGCGCATCACCACCCGCAGCTCGTGCAGCCCGCACAGCAGCCGCGACGACGAGCCCTCCCCACGCACCTCGGCCCTGGCGCCAGCCCTCGGGCACCTCCCAGATGCCATCGCGGACGTCAACGAGGTCTGAGTACGAGGTCACCGCAGGAGCCTAGCGGCGCGCGCCGCGCGCCAGCCTGCGTCAGGGGGCGCGGCTAGCCTGTCGATCGTGCGCATCCTCCACACCTCCGACTGGCACCTCGGCAGGTCATTCCACGGAGCCTCGCTGCACGAGGACCAGGTCGCCTTCGTCGACTGGCTTGTCAGCGTCACGGCCGACGAGGCTGCAGACCTCGTCGTGATCGCCGGTGATGTCTACGACCGTGCCGTGCCGCCGCTGGAGTCCGTGCACCTGTGGCAATCAGCCCTCGAGCGCCTGAGCGAGCTCGCGCCCGTGCTGGTGACTTCGGGCAACCACGACTCCCCCACCCGCCTGGGCTTCGCCGGCTCGCTGCTCGGGCGCGCGGGTGTCCATCTGCGCACGGGCATCGATCTGATCGACGCACCGCTACTCGTCACCGGACGCGATGGGGTCGAGGTCGCCGCCTACGGCATCCCCTACCTCGAGCCCGATCTGCACCGCGAGGCCCTCGGCGCCGAGAGATCCCACACCGCGGTTCTCACATCGGCCATGG
>JBEAQC010000077.1:0-33040 GCA_041164085.1 Actinomycetota bacterium | reverse complement strand
AGCAAATCGACGACCTCCGCACCTCGGACCTCGCCGATGACGACCCGATCGGGCCGCATGCGCAGTGCCTGACGGACGAGATCGCGCAGCGTGACCTGTCCCGCGCCCTCGAGATTGGCAGGACGCGCCTCGAGGCGGACCACATGCGGATGTCGCGGTCGCAACTCCGCTGAGTCCTCCGCAATGAGGATCCGATGGCGCGGATCCACGAGACCGAGGAGTGCCGAGAGGAGGGTTGTCTTCCCCGACCCGGTGCCTCCGCTCACCAGGAAGGCAAGGCGTGCATCGACGATGGCACGCAGCCAGGCGGCCCCATCGGCATCGAACGAACCCATGGTGACGAAATCATCCAGACCGAACCCACGGTGGTGGGGTATGCGAAGGGAAATGAGCGCACCATCCCGGGAAATGGGTGGGATCACGGCGTGCAGGCGCGTGCCGTCGCGCAGACGGGCGTCGACGTAGGGAGAGGCCTCATCCAGCCGACGTCCGGAGAGCGAAGCGAGCCGCTGTGCCAGCCGGGTGACCGACTCGCTGTCAGGGAAGCGCACCGTCGACCGCTCCAACCCGTCACCACGATCCACCCAGACGTCAGCGGGGCCATTGACGAGCACATCCGTGACAGTGGGATCGAGGACGAGCGGGCGCAGTGGCCCGAGGCCGGCGAGTTCATCGCCGAGAGTGCTCACGAGATCGAGAAGTGCCTCATCACCCAGCAGCACGCCTTCGTCACGCACCGCAACGGCGACGCGCGAGGAGTCGGGCACCGTCGTAAGGCCGTCCGCGACAAGGCGGCGGCGCACGCGATCGACCAAGGGAGCTGTCACGCTGCGCGTCCCGGGACGAGCGCGGCGAGGATGTCGCGCGAATTGCGACGGGCGGTAGCGCGCGGCACAAGATAGACGTGGTCGCCCTGAGCGAGGGTGCGATCGTGGCGCAGCACCGGCAGCAAGGGCACCTGCCACTCGTCGGTCTCGACGCGACACCACATGCCGGAGTCCCGCGGGGCCGTGCGAGCGAGGACGACGACGCGCGTGCACACCTCGCGCACCACATCGATGACGGACAGCGCGCGTGGAGCACTCGCGGGCTGCGGGCCAAGGACAACCACGACGATGTCACTGCGCGACCAGGCTGCGTGGCTGGCGTCGCCATCTGACCGAGGCGTATCCACGACAGTGCAGGGGAAACCTCGAGCACCCGCCTCGAGAACCGTCGCCAACGGCGCTGCCGGGACGGCGAAGCGTTCGCCCGGGGTACCTGTCAGCACGTGTACCCCGTGGACGCTCGGCAGTGCACTTCGCAGTGATGCCGGCGGGATGCGCCCCCGGGTCTCGGCGAGATCGGGCCACCGCACGCCGCCCTCGACAGGGATCGCTGCCCCAAAGGGATCGAGGTCGACCAGCAGTCCTCCGGCCTCTCGCGCGAGCAGGGCCGCGACCGTGGAAGCGCCAGCCCCGCCCACCCCGGGAACGCACGAGATGACAGGTCCGCCGTCTGCGAGTCGGTCCCCCACCTGACCCAGTCGATCCACGACCCAGCGGCTCGCATGCGGAAGCTCAGCGACGTGCTCAGCACCGATAGCGACCGCGCCGCGCCAGACATCCGTGTCGATCGACTCGTCATGGTGCGCACCGGTGCGGCGTACGACGATGACGGAGTCACGACGCGGAAGGGCACGTCCGACGGCATGAGCGAGCACATCGTCTCCCACAAGGACCAGGGGCGCAGCCGACCACGCTGACGATGTGACATCCACGGACACGCTCACCTCAATGCCGGCCGCAGTGGCCAGCCGGATAACGTCATCGAGGAGCAGGGGGTCACCAGTCACGAGCAGTGGGCGCGGGGAATCCATCATGTGGCCAGGCTCCGTCACCGAAAGTCCGGCCGCTGGCGGCCCGGCGCGACTGGGGACAACGCGTGGTCTCCCGCCCTGTGGATGAAGTATCCGGATGCATCATCAGCGCGGAAACCTCCGTGTCACGCGGTAGCGTGCACGCGTGACACGGGCCGCGGCCTTTTTCGACCTGGACAAGACGATCCTGGCGAAATCAAGTGCGCTCGCCTTCGCCCGCCCGTTCTACCGCGGAGGGCTCATCGGCCGGAGCGACGTCATCCGCAGCGCCTACGCTCAATTCATCTTCCTCGCATCGGGAGCGGATCACGACCAGATGGAGACGATGAGGAGATACATGTCGGATCTGGTCTCCGGCTGGGACGTCTCGAAGGTGCGCGAGATCGTGGCCGAGACGATCGACGAGATCATCGACCCAGCGATCTACGACGAGGCCGTCGCGCTCATCGAGGAGCACCGCGCGGCTGATCGCGACATCGTGATCATTTCCTCCTCAGGCACGGAAGTGGTCGAACCCATCGGCGCCCGACTAGGCGCCGACATCGCCGTCGGGACGCAGCTGGTCGTTGAAGACGGCCTCTACACGGGCGAGATCCTCTTCTACGCCTACGGCGAGGGGAAGGCTCAGGCGATCCGCGATCTAGCCACAGAGCGCGGATACATCCTCGCCGACTGCTACGCCTACACCGACTCCATCACCGACCTGCCGATGCTGGACGAAGTTGGGCATCCCACCGCGGTCAACCCCGATGCGGAACTGCGCCGCGTCGCGGCGGATCGGGGGTGGCCCATCCTTGATTTCGCTCGACCAGTATCGATGCGCTCAAGGGTGCCCATCGAAAAGCGACAGGCTGTTGCTGCCGGTGCCGCCGCCGCCGCGGTGAGCGCTGCGGCTCTTGGCCTCGCCTGGTACGCCCGTCACAGGAGGGCCGGCTGATGGCCAGGGCATCACGCGGCCAGCGCATCCTGCTCATCGGGTTGCTCACCATCGCGCTCATGGCACCGACGGTGCTGCTCATGATCGGCGGGCAGGCGGATCTCGCGACCCTGTTCGTCTACGGCGGCGCCATCGCCATGGGCGGAATCTTCTACGGCCTGCGCCTGGCGATCGCTCTTAGCGTGCTGGCGGGAGCAGCAGGCATCGCGGCAGCGTTGCTCAGTCCCTACACCGTTCCCGCGGCCATCTTCTTCGGTCTGCTCACCGGTGGCTGCGCGCTCGCCGCGCTCCGCGGCCTGCACAGCCCGGTCCTGATGGTGCCCCTCTTCATCGGCTTCGTCCTCGTGGCACCACCCCAGGTCGCCGGCGCGTCCTCGCTGGTGAATGTGCTGCTCACGGGTGCGGTCATCGCCCTTGGCGGATTGTGGATGACCGGCACGGCCAGGGTGCTCTTCGGCCGCCCCTCCGGCGGCCCCGATCGCCACCCCTTCGGGCCCCGCACGACGATCGCATACGCCATCGTGATGGCCGTCGTCCTAGGAGTCGCCGCGTGGGTGGTGCTCACCTTCGCGAAGTACCACCAGGGTGCGTGGCTTCTCCTCACTCTGATCATCGTCATGCAGCCCAGCCCGCACGACACCATGACCAAGTCACTACAACGCCTCGCGGGCACGGTCGCCGGCGGCGCAGTCGCCATGCTCCTCATTCTCGCCGGACTCAATCCGCCGTACGCCGTCATTCTCGGTGGCGTCTTCTTCTTCATCGCCTTCACGGCCCGCTTCGCGCTCAACCGTCCCTACTGGGAGTTCGTCGCGGCGCTGACACCCGGGATCATCCTGCTCGACGCCCAGGGCGGTGACGGGATGAAGGTGGCCGAGGACCGCGTCGCCTTCACGGTGATCGGCGTCGTGGTCGTCGTCGCGATCACGGTGGCCATCAAGGCCATCGTGCTCCGGAAGGCGCCAGACGAGGTGAGCGCCTAGCCTGCGGTGATGGACGGCGCGGCTGAGGTGCTCGACCACGGCACGCCGCGCGGGCAGGGCGGCCCCGCACGCATCGTCGCGACCTCAGCCATCGCCGGCGGCCTCGCGATCGCTGCGGTCGCGGCCGGCCTCACCTGGTGGTCCGGGCGCCCACCGACGTCCCCTCAACTCGAGATCGTCACGGCGACCGTGGTCGCCTCGACACCTGTCACAGTCGTGGCCGAGCCGCCGGTCGGCGCACTCGCTACCCCTGCCGGTGCTGCCCTGCCCGGCATCAGCATGCGACTCACGGTGGGTGGCGACCCAGGTGACAGCGTGGAGGTCGTGGCCTCGGAGATGGATGCTCTCGTCTACGTCCAGGACCGCCCCGCGGTCGTGATCGCACCCGGTGGCTACTCCGATATCGACATCACCATCGCCCCGGTCGACTGCGCACTCGCACGCGAGGGCACAGATCTCGACGAGGCGGGATACCGCTGGCGTCGACCCTTCGGCGTCGAGATCCTGGCAACGACATCAGGAATGACCGTCCCCGTGTCGGAGGATGCGCAGGCCACCCTGCGGGATGCCCTCGCCCGCGCCTGCGCGGACGCCGGTACCGCACCGTCATTGCAGGTGACCGCGGCACGGCGTGGCGGTGAGTCCCCGCTCGAGACCATCGGGCTGGTGGTGGACGTATCGACCGAAGCAGAGAGGTACGTGCTCACTCCACTGGACGGGCCGGGACTTCGCGGGCTTGGAGCGGCCGATCGACGCTCCGGTGATGGCATCCCCCTGCTCTGGCTGGTCTCCCCGCGCGCTGAGCACAACGACGACGTCTCCACCGCCTACACGCAGGTCTTCATCGTGCGAGGCGGGACGGCGTACCCATGGATCATCGGGACGCCCATCACCGACGATTTGCCGGAGATGACGCCGCTGACGAAGTCGATCCGCTAGGCGTAGTCGTGGATGTCCTCGAGGCCGGAGCGACGGCATCACCGCGCGGGACCGGGTCGAACCGGGCGCGCCGGATCATGGCTCTAGTCGGCGTGGTCGGCGTAGGTGTCGTCGTCGCCGTCGGCGCCGTCGGCTGGTGGGCCGATCAGGCTTCACGCCCGGATCAGCTCGAGATCGTCGGTCTCGAGTCCGTTGGACCCTTCGCCATCAGCGGCGATGACCTGCCGGCCGAATGGCCAGAGGGCTTGGTGGTGGGTGCCCAGCTCCTGAGCTTGGACATCACCGGCGATCCGCAGCGCACGACGCAGGTCACGCGAAACGGTGACACCGATGGCTACGTCGTGGGTGACGTGCCCGAGGCTGTCGTGCCAGCGGGGGAACGCACCGAGCTCGACGTCGTCGTCACTCCCGCGGATTGCGGATCGGTGCCGCCCGACGGAGCCCGACAGGGGCGGCTTGCCCGACCCTCCGGGCCAGACCGGTTGGCCGACCCGACGGACCCGGACTGGACCCCGGCGTCGCCACTCGTTGATGCACAAGGTGAGCCGATCCCCATGGGGCCTGAGTCGACACGATCGCTGGGTGCCGTACTTGACGCACTGTGCGCCACCGGAGGCGACGCGCCCGCCATCACGGCACGGTCCGCACGCGTTGATGTCTTCTTCCGGGACCGGACACTCGTCATGCGCGTGCGTGTGGCCACCTCTGCTGATCGCGTCATCCTCCAGCCGCGCGACTCCGCAGGGTTCCGCGGCGGCAGTCCCCAGGAGGCGACCGTCGAAGACGGTCTCGCCACCGCCCGGTTGCTCTGGCTCGTCTCGCCCGCAGAACTGGTTGGACTTAAGTCACCGACCGTGCGCGTGCGGGCCTTCGCGGTCACGGGAGGCCGCGGCTATCCGTGGGTCCTCGACCTTCGCGTGCCCGAGAGCACCGCGATCCCTGCTCCGAGTAGACCGCGCAACGACGGCGTCGACCTTGCCGAGGTCGCCCCGCGGCCGTCGGGGTGATCAGGTCGTGCGTGCGGCCTGCGCTCCGTACCCGATAGCCGCGGCGTTCCACCGAATCCACTCGCTCACACCCTCGGGCTCTCCCGAGGCGTAGTCGCGCAGGGCCGCCACATAGGAACTCCGGCCGAGCGAGAGCATCCCCGCCTCCGGACAGGACAGCAGATCCGGATCCACGCCCCGACTGGCCAGCACCAGGCGCAGGCTCGCCCGGGCGATAAGGCCCGATCCCCACCGGAAGGGACGCAGTGACAGAAGTTCGCCGTGGGCAATTGCTGCGACGAGGATGGCCGGCGCCCGAGTGGACTGGGTGAGAACGTCCGCCAGCGCCACGAGGCGGTCGGAGATTTCCCCGGCGAGGGGAGGCGTCCCGATGTGGAGGGGGTCGATGACGTCACCCGTGGTCCGTGGCCGACCAAGCGCATCCTCATCCTCGAAACCGCGGGCGGCGATCACGTGCAGGTGAGCGAGCACTTGCAGGGGTGCCTGCAGCCAGGCGTCCACCTGACCGGGTACCGCCGCGGTGACCGCGAGGGCGGCGGCATTCGCCCGCCCTACGGGCGAATCGTCGAGCCCCGCGCGCACCACGTCGAGCGAGAGCTCAGCACCCTCGAGGGCTGCGGAGTCGCGCGATCCGACGAACGCCGAGGACGCGGCGATCTCCGACGCGCGGGCCCGAATCGCGCGATCCCACAGCAGGCCATCGATCTCGCTCCGGGCCGCATCGCACGCCTCACCAACGCCGGGCAGGGTCGCGAGACTGGCGAGGGGATCGCTCAGTAGGACTGCACCCCCTGGGCAACGAGCTGCTGCAGGACCGCAGGATCCTGAGCCTCGAGCCACTTCACGAGTTGGGCGTTGGAGACGAACTTCAGATCGGGGTACATAGCCGATGCATCGAGCACGTAGCGCGTAATGGCCTTCTGGTAGGCGCCGCACACCCAGGTGTTGAAGTGATTGCCGAAGAAGAACGGCGCGCGATTGCCGTTGTAGAGCGCGTCTGTGACGGCCATGAGGGAGTCATAGGTCGACTGTTCGATGCGATCGCACGTCGCCTGATCCGCCTGCTGCTGGCAGTCGTTCTGGGCGCAGAGGAAGTTGTAGTCCATCGAGAGATTGGACCGGTCGTAGCCGACGACCTTCATCGTCTGCAGCGGGAAGTCCCAGAGTCCGTACTCGTTCTTGACCGGCCACTGCAGCATGCCGGGATTCGACGCGTCGTAGGTGAAGCCCTTTTCCACGAAGACCGGGTACATCACATCGCGCTGACCCTCAAGGCACGGTGTGCGCGCACCCTGGATGACGCTGTGATTGAACGGAAGCGGGATCGGATCGGCCACCCCGTTATTCGCCGCCCAGTTGTCCATGAAGCCGATGTCCTGCGCGAACTCGCTCTGCCACTCGGCAGGACCCCACGAGTTGACCGCACCGTCATTGGGCTCGCACCAGTGACCGAGGAAGTGGGTGCCGATCTCGTGACCGCGCTCGTAGGCCTCCTTGTAGTTGGCAATACGACCCACGACTTCCTGGGAGTTGTCGGCGAAGCCGATCGCACTCGAGCCGGCCTCGCGCCCGGGCGTGTCATAGAGGAACTTCTGATCCTCCGGGAGTAGGCACAGCCCGGAGACGAAGAACGTGAAGGACCCGTCGACCTGCGCCGCGGTGTCCATGTAGTGACGCATGATGTCGAGGCTGCACGAGCCGTCGAAGGAGATCGTCACGAACTGCGGCGGCTTCTCACCGGGAGCGAGCTTCTCCACCGGGAAGTCCGGCTGCGGCAGGTTGACTGCGGAGACGCCTCCGCCTTCGCCGGTCACGTCGCCGACAACGGCAGACTGCGACGACCCATCCGGGATCGGCTGCGCACTCGACGAGTCCGAGGTGGCCGGGTCAGCGGAGTCCGAGGGGGCCGGAGTCGAGGAGTCGGCGACCGGGGTTGAGGGTGCGCCGGGAAGGACCGCACCCACGACGAGTCCCAGGGCCGCGGCCAGGGCCAGCAGGAGCGGGACGAGCACGCGGGGACGCACGGCGAAGACCTCCAGGACTGTCGGTCGGGGTACCGACCTCACCATCCTGACGCATGAGGTGGCCGGAAGGCTCCCCGTGACGCGCGGGAAGCCTCCCCGGGCCGACGCCGGCCCGACTACCGTGGGCGATGTCACATCCGGACCAGGAGGAGGAGCCGTGGCCGAGGATCAGGCACTGGAGAACCTGCTGCACGAGGAGCGGTCCTTCCCCCCGGACCCGGCCTTCGCCGCCCAGGCCAACGCCACCGCCGAGATGTACGACGTAGCCGCCGAGGATCGGCTGGCCTTCTGGGCCGATCAGGCGCAGCGACTGGACTGGTCCCAGCCGTGGTCGCAGGTACTCGATTGGAGCAAGGCGCCCTTCGCCCGGTGGTTCATCGACGGTCGCCTCAACGTCGCCTATAACTGCGTCGACCGTCATGTCGAGGCAGGTCACGGCGATCAGGTGGCCCTGCACTTCGAGGGCGAGCCAGGAGACACGCGTGACGTGACGTACGCCGACCTCCAGCGCGAGGTGAGCCAGGCCGCCCATGCCCTCACCGAGCTCGGGGTGAAGGCCGGCGACCGCGTCGCCATCTATATGCCGATGATCCCGGAGGCCGTCGTCGCCATGCTCGCCTGCGCACGCATCGGCGCGCCGCACTCCGTCGTCTTCGCAGGCTTCTCCTCGGAGGCGCTGCGCTCACGCATCGATGACGCCCAGGCCACACTGGTCATCACCGCGGACGGCCAGAATAGGCGCGGCACTCCCATGCCGCTCAAGCCCGCGGTGGACGAGGCTGTAGCGCAGACACCCTCCGTGGAGCACGTGCTCGTCGTGCGCCGCACCGGCTCGGACGTCGAGATGGAGGAAGGCCGAGACATCTGGTGGCACGACATCGTGGCGCGCCAGCCCGACGTGCACGTGCCCGAGACGTTCGATAGCGAGCATCCGCTGTTCATCCTCTACACCTCGGGCACCACCGGGAAGCCCAAAGGCATCCTTCACACGAGCGGGGGTTATCTCACCCAGGCGTCCTTCACCCACCAGATGGTCTTCGACCTGAAGCCGGATACGGATGTCTACTGGTGCACCGCGGACATCGGCTGGGTCACCGGCCACAGCTACATCGTCTACGGGCCCCTCTCCAACCGCGTCACGCAGGTGATCTACGAGGGCACACCCGACACCCCGCACAAGGGCCGCTTCTGGGAGATCGTGGAGAAGTACGGCGTGACCCTCTTCTACACGGCGCCCACCGCGATCCGCACCTTCATGAAGTGGGGCACGGAACATCCTCACGCGCACAATCTGTCGTCGCTGCGCCTGCTCGGCAGCGTCGGCGAACCGATCAACCCCGAGGCGTGGATGTGGTACCGCGAGGTGATCGGTGGGGACAGATGTCCCATCGTCGATACGTGGTGGCAGACCGAGACAGGCGCGATCATGATCTCCCCGCTGCCCGGAGTGACGGCATGCAAGCCCGGATCGGCCATGCGACCGCTGCCCGGCATCGGCGCCGCGGTCGTCGATGACGAGGGAGTGCCGGTCGGTCTCGGCGGGGGCGGCTACCTCGTGCTCACCGAGCCATGGCCCTCCATGCTGCGCGGCATCTGGGGCGACAACGAGCGCTACGTCGACACTTACTGGTCGCGATGGCCGCAGTACTACTTCGCGGGCGATGGAGCGAAACTCGACGAGGACGGCGCGATCTGGCTGCTCGGTCGCGTTGACGACGTCATGAACGTCTCCGGGCACCGGATTTCCACGACCGAGGTCGAGTCCGCTCTCGTCTCACATCCTGCGGTCGCAGAGGCGGCGGTGGTCGGCGCTGCGGACGACACCACCGGACAGGGGATCGTCGCCTTCGTCATCCTGCGCGGCGGAGTGGAGCCCGGCGCCGATGGCGCTGCGCTCATCGCCGAGCTGCGCAATCACGTCGCGAAGGAGATCGGCCCCATCGCCAAGCCGAGGCAGATCATGGTCGTGCCCGAGCTGCCGAAGACACGATCGGGCAAGATCATGCGCCGTCTCCTACGTGATGTCGCCGAGCATCGCAGCATGGGCGACGTGACGACGCTCGCCGATCCCAGCGTCATGAGCATGATCGAGACAGGCCTCCAATCGGGCGGAAGCGAGGACTGAACTCCCGCGATAGGCTGGCTCACGGTGTGCCGGGAAGCCTGGTCGGCGTCACGTCAACGACCCCGGAGGCCCGTGTGAGCACCCCTGGCAGTGCATCGCCCGACGGCATGACGCACCAGATCTTCGACCGACCGCCGCTCGCGGAGCGGGTGTGGCTCCTGCGGGCCCTGCGCGGGGAGACCATCGGCGGAGTCCTGCTGCTCATCGCCGCCGTCATCGCGATCATCTGGGCCAACTCGCAGTGGGGCGATGCCTACTTCGAACTCGGTGCGATCACGGTCGGCCCCGAGGCACTCGGACTCAATCTGTCCCTGGCCACGTGGGCCGCGGACGGGCTCCTCGCGGTGTTCTTCTTCGTCGCCGGCCTCGAGCTCAAGCACGAGCTCACCCACGGCACCCTCTCGAAGCCGGCCCAGGCGGCAGTGCCCATCGCCGCGGCGATCGGCGGCATGATCGTGCCCGCTGTCATCTTCGTCGCCATCGTCGCCACCTCGGGTGAGCCCGGAGGCCTGCGCGGCTGGGCGGTCCCCATGGCGACCGACATCGCCTTCGCCTTGGCGGTCCTCGCCGTGGTGGGCCGGATGCTCCCGGTCGCGTTGCGCGCGTTCCTGCTCACCCTGGCGGTCGTCGATGACCTCGGCGCCATCACCATCATCGCGATCTTCTACTCCAAGGGCTTCTCGATCGCCTTCTTCGCTCTCGCGGTCGTGCTCCTCGGCGTCTACTGGCTGCTTCAGCGCAAGCGCGTGCGCAGCCCGTTCATCTACATCCCGCTCGCCCTGGTGATCTGGTGGGCGACGCACGAGAGCGGTGTCCACGCGACGGTCGCCGGTGTCGCGATGGCCCTTCTCACACGGTCCAGCACGGACCCCGGTGAGGAGGAGTCACCCGTGGACCGCCTCCAGCGCATGATCCTGCCGTTGAGCGCAGGTCTGTGCGTGCCGCTCTTCGCGTTCTTCGCCGCCGGGGTCGACCTGCGCAGCACCGGACTCATCGAAGCGCTCAGCAATCCCGTCGCCATCGGCGTCATGCTCGGACTCATCCTGGGCAAGCCCATCGGCGTCATCGCGACGGCATGGCTGACCGCGCGCTTCACACGCGCGAGACTCAACCCCGCCATCGGCTGGCAGGACGTCCTCGCCGTCGGCATGCTCGCGGGCATCGGCTTCACCGTCGCGCTCCTCATCACCGAGCTGGCGTTCTCGACAAACGAGGGACTCCTCGACAGCGCCAAGGTGGCCGTCTTCACGGCGTCGGTCCTCTCCGCGCTCATCGCCTCCGTCCTGCTCCTGGCGCGCAATCGCCACTACCGCAAGGAGGCAGCGGTCGAAGAGGCGGACGAAGACGGCGACGGCATCCCCGACGTCTACCAGTCCCACGGTGCCGACAAGGGCGGCGTGGCTGATTCGCCGGGCTCCGGGGAACCCGGCGCGCCGTCCCAGGCCACCCACTAGCCTTCGAGCGACGCGCAAAGCGAAGGAGACGACCATGCCCGACACGACGCCCGCTGGGGAGGCATCGATCAAGGCCCTCGTTGCCGCTGCCGTCACCGATCTCCAGCGCTTGATCAAGGCTCAGATCGCGCTGGCCAAGCTCGAGTTGCAGCAGAGCGGCCGCGCGGCCGGCAAGACCGGCATCTTCATCGTCGGTGCCCTGTCCATGGCCGCCATGGGCGGGATCTTCCTGCTCGTCACGCTCGCCTACGTACTCGTCGCGCTCGGACTGCCCGTGTGGGCCGGCTTCGGCATCGTGACGCTCGTGCTGTTCCTCGTGGCCGCCGTCCTGGGACTGCTCGGCAAGAAGGCGTCCTCCAAGATCAAGGGTCCCGATCGCACCATCGCGCAGATCGAGCAGACCAAGGCGGCCCTGCAGTCGGCGGTCGAGCAACCCGCTAACGTGCAGCGCGCGCTCCCTGAGCGCTGATGTCACGTGCTGCTCGATCCTGAAGAGATCATTCGACAACCCGGTCCGTGGACGCATCGGGATATCTCCGCGAATGGTGCCCGCTTCCACATTGTCGAAGCCGGTGAGGGCCCGCTCATCGTGCTGCTTCACGGCTTCCCCACCCTGTGGTGGTCGTGGCGGCGACAGGTGCGCACCTACGCTGAAGCGGGCTACCGCGTCGTCGCCATGGACCTGCGCGGCTACGGCGGCTCCGATCACACCCCCCACGGCTACGACCCCACGACCCTGTCCCACGATGTCGCCGGAGTGATCCGCAGCCTCGGTGAGCGCTCGGCCATCGTGATGGGCCACGGGTGGGGTGGTCTGGTCGCGTGGAGCATGGCCGTTCTCGATCCGGACGTGGTCGACGGCATCGTGCCGGTGTCGATGCCCCACCCCCGTCGCTTCCGCGCGGCGATCATCCGCGATGCGATCCAGCGTAGGCAAGCCCTCTACGCCGTGGGCTTCCAGTGGCCGTTCCTTCCGGAGCGGTCGCTGCAGGCGCACGATTGCGCGCGCGTCGAGGAGATCCTCGAGTCGTGGTCCGCGACTCCGGGGTGGCCCGATGCCGAGACATCACTCGCCTACCGCTCGGCATTCTCCCTCTGGCCGACCGCCCACTGCGCAGTCGAATACCATCGCTGGGCCCTGCGCTCGCTGGTGCGTACCGACGGCGTGCGATACGCCCGCCGCATGGAGACGCCCATCGAGGTGCCCGTCCTGCACATCCACGGTGAGCATGACCCGTCGGTCCTGCTGCGCAGCGCCGAGGGATCCGGGGAGTGGGTGCGTGCCTCCTACGACTTCTCCATCGTGCCGTCGGTCGGGCACTTCCCGCACGAGGAGGACCCCGAGGCCTTCGACGGACTGGTCATGAAGTGGCTCGGTGCGCTGCCTCGGGCGTAGCAGCCCGACAGGGACGGCTTGGCCGGCCCGCCGGGCCAGCCCGACAGGGACGGCTTGGCCGGCCCGCCGGGCCGTATCGTCTCGCGGGGACTCGGCGTGACCGAGAGGCCGCGTGACGCCCTGGGCCGGCCACTCCCCTGGGGGGAGGCCGGGTATCCCGGGGTCGATCAGAGAGATCTCATCAGCACACGTGATGCCGTGGCCGAGGCACGCGATTACCTGGCGCGAGGGCTGCCCTTCCACGCCCACGAGGTCCTGGAAATGCGGTGGCGGTGCTGCCCGCCTGTCGAACGGCCGCTCTGGCGTGGACTCGCGCAGGCCGCGGCCGGGCACACGCATGCTGCGCGGGGCAACGGCATCGGCGCGGAGCGACTCGTCGAGCGCGGCCGCAGCAGCATCGAGGAGTACGCCGGCCCACTTGATGACGCGACCCGCGAGCTCATCGACCTCGTGACCACCCTCGACATGTCGAGCGACTAGCGGCAGCGCCCGGTGTCGACGGGTTCCGTCGCGGCGGCACCTGCCTGAGCGATCGGCTCCGCCTGCTGAGCGGTAAGCGCGTAGCCGGTCTCGGCCTCGCCGACACCGGCCGCGAAGACGACGCCGTAGACGCGGCCACCCGGCGACAGCAGCGGGCCACCCGAATTGCCCGGCACGACGATGCCGCGGAATGCGTAGACATCGCGCACCACACCTGACCGCCCGTAGATGTCTTCCCCCCGCGCATCGATCCGACCACGGATGCGGGCTGCGCCTGCCTCGAGATCACCGCCGCCCGGGAACCCCGCGACAACGGCACCGTCACCGGTCCGCGCCTCGCGTCCGGCGAAGGCCAGAGACGGCGCGGGCAGGCCATCGACACGCAGGACGGCCAGGTCGAGTCGCGGATCGATCGCGACGACGCTTGCCGTGTAGGAGTTGGGGTCACCGGGCAGCCGCACCATGGGTTGATCAGCACCGGCAACGACATGGGCGTTGGTGAGCACGCGGTCGCGAGAGTAGGTGAATCCCGATCCCGTGATGACTCCATCGCACGCCACCGACGTGATCTTGACGAGTGACGGCCACGCGGCGCGGACGGCGGGATCGCGCAGCAATCGGTCATTGGGAGCGGGGACCTGCGGCCCGGCGTACTGGCCGAATCCTGAGAAGACCCGCGGCAGGCCGGATGCGTCGACCGCATCGCGCAGGCCCGAGAAGAGGTCGCGCGCAGGGTCCGGGACGGCCGAGTCCAACGTGCGCAGCACCAGGGACGAGCGGATCTCCCGGGCGACGGAGAGGCTCGGGACCAGGCCCACCGCGGTCGCGACGATCCAGAGCACGACGGCGAGGGCCGCGATGTTGAGGACCGCGCCGGCGGCGCTATCTGCGATCCGCACCCCCCGCCAGGTCATCGCCGATCGCATGCGCCTGCCGAGGATCGAGGCGAGGGCCTGCCCAGCCAGTGCCGCGCCCAGGATCGACACCGCGAGGAGCACCGCGCGCAGGAACTCCGGCAGGGCGAGGCCTTCGATCAGACGCGGCAGCAGCAGGGCAGCGGCCAAGGCACCGGTGAGAAAGCCGGTGAACGACAGCAGTCCCGCGACGAAGCCCTGCCGCCAGCCGGTCCAGGCGAAGACGGCGATCGCCGCGATGACGATGGCGTCGATGACGTTCACGACAGTTCCTCGCCGTCCTCGAGGTCGACGATGCGGGCTGTGTCCCAGGGACGGCTCCACCCCGCAATGTCGAGCAGGCCCGCGATGAGTCCGGCGGTGAAGCCCCAGACGCGCAGACCCGCGACGTCGAAGCCCATGCCGACGTAGCCGGACGGATGACGGACCTGCATGCGCCGAGCAGGGTCGGCGAGTTCGGCGACCGGTACGCGGTGCACGCTCTCGACCTCCGAGGGATCTGCAGCGTGGACGGGCGACGGCGCGTGCCACCAGCCGAGGACCGGGGTCACGATGAAGTCGCTGACGGGCACCCACAGATCCGGCAGCAGTGCGAAGGGCGTGACACCGCTCGGATCGAGGGCCGTCTCCTCGCGGGCCTCACGGAGAGCGGCAGCGATGGGCCCCTCATCACCGGGCTCGAGTGCCCCGCCGGGGAAGGCTGGCTGCCCCGCGTGTGACCGCATGGAATGGGCGCGCTCGATCAGCAGCAGGTCCGGCCCTCGGTCGCCCTCCCCGAGGAGCATGAGCACGGCCGAGGCTCGACCGCCCTGTGCCGGCGGCAGGAAGCGTGTGAGATCCGAACCGTGCACTCCGTCGACCGCACGGGCGAGCGGCCCCAGCCACTCGGGAAGGTCCGCAGTGGCGAGGGCGAGACCGCGAGCAGGGTCCCGATCACGCATCAGGGGCTCCCGTCGTCAGGCCCGGCGAGTCGGCAGAGCCACCTCTGTCGGTCGCGGTCGATGATGGGCACAGATCCGCGAGAGGGCACTGGTCGCATGCCGGCTTGCGAGCATGGCACACACGTCGACCGTGCACGATCATGCGATGGGACAGGTCCGTCCACTCCTCCGGCGGGAAGAGCGCCATGAGGTCGGCCTCCACCTTGTCGGGCGAGGTCTCGGTGGACCAGTCGAATCTGCGCGCAAGTCGTCCCACATGCGTGTCCACGGCGATCCCGGGTACGCCGAAGGCGTTGCCCAGCACGACGTTGGCCGTCTTGCGCCCCACCCCCGGCAGTGCCACAAGCTGCTCGAGCGTCCGCGGCACCTCGCCCCCGTGCTGATCGCAGATGACCTGCGCCAGGCCCTGGATGCTCGCGGCCTTGGACCGATGCAGGCCCGCAGGCTGGATCAGCGCCTCGAGTTCGCCACGATCGGCCGCGGCGTACGCCGCCGCATCGGGATAGCGGGCAAAGAGGCCCGGCGTCACGGCGTTGACCCGCTGATCGGTGCTCTGCGCCGACAGCACGGTGGCAATGAGCAGCTCCAGGGGCGTGCTGTAGTCGAGTTCGGTGTGCGGATCGGGGTACTCCTCGGCGAGGACATCGGCCATGAGCCGGGCTCGCGTCACCTGCCGCTCGGGATCGGGCAGTCGGTCAGGCACCCGGCCAGGGTACGTCGGCCTGGCGACCGCGCGCTGATCGTGCTGATCGTGCTCGTCCGACAGAGCCGGCACAGCCGCCTCTGCCGGGCTCACCCGCATGGCTCGGGCAGCCGCGCCGTCGCCTCCCTGCGCGAGTGTTCGCCCTCTCATGCGTCAGACTGTGACCAGGAGGTCACGTGGACGACGCACTGATGCAGGCACCGCTCTTCTCCGCCCTGGATGCGGAAGCGGCGGCAGCCCTGCGCGCTTCAATGACGGAGAAGCGAGTCCCGCGCAGCGGCATCATCTTCTCCGAGGGGGAGACGGGGGACCGCATGTACGTCGTCCTCGACGGCAAGGTCAAGCTCGGCCAAACGTCCCCCGACGGCCGCGAGTCCCTTCTCGCCGTCCTCGGGCCGGGAGAGGTCTTCGGCGAGCTCTCGCTCTTTGATCCAGGTCCGCGCACCGCGACCGCGACGGCGATCACCGACACCGTGGTCGTCGGGCTGGGTCACGGTGACCTGCGGCCATGGCTCACCGGTCGCCCCGAGGTCGCCGAGGCCTTGCTGCAGGCATTGGCGCAGCGGCTTCGTCGCACCAATGAGGCCCTCGCCGATCTGGTGTTCTCCGATGTGCCGGGCCGCGTGGCCAAGCAGCTGCTCGATCTTGCCGACAAGTTCGGTCAGCCGGGTCCGGACGGAGTGCTCGTCCATCACGACCTGACGCAGGAGGAGCTCGCCCAACTCGTGGGCGCGTCACGTGAGACGGTCAACAAAGCCCTCGCTGATTTCACTCAGCGTGGATGGATCGAGGTCGACCAGCGTCAGGTGCTGCTCATCGACATGGAGCGCCTCGCCCGTCGAGCGCGCTAGTCCCTGCCGTCCAGATAGGCCAACTGCGCGCGAGTGCTGAGCAGCGCAGCCCAGCGCACCGACTCCGGGATGTCGTCGTACACCGCATCGACCACCTCGTCGGGCGTGCGCGCACCCTTCTCCACGGCCTCGCGTACCTGGTCCAACCGGGCCCGCCGGTGCTCCAGATAGGCATCGAGCACCCCGATCGGATCGCGAAGCACCGGGCCATGTCCGGGCAGGATCGCGCGAGCCTCGTGACGTGCGGCATGCTCCCGCAGCGTCACAAGCGAGTCGAGATAGTCGCCGAGGTCGCCGTCCGGCCACGCGACGACGGTGGTACCTCTCCCGAGCACGGTGTCGCCTGTCAGCAGCACCGCCTCATCCGGCAGCGAGAAAGTCAGGCAATCGGCGGTGTGTCCGGGCGTAGTCATCACGCGAATCACGGGCCCGCTCGCATCAATGACATCGCCCTGGTGGAGCCCTTCGCCTCCGAGGCGATGGGCGGGGTCCAGTGCACGCACCGGTGCGCGCGTCATCTCATGGAGCCGGCGAGCTCCCTCCGCATGGTCTGGATGGCCGTGAGTGAGCAGGATCTCCACAACCTCGCCCTGCTCAGCGATGCTGCGCAGATGTCCCTCGTCATCGGGGCCCGGGTCGATCACGACAACACGTGCGCCGAGTCGGCCGACGAGCCACGTGTTGGTGCCGTCAAGGGTCATCGGGCTCGGGTTGGGGGCGAGCAGGCAGGTGACCTCCTCGCTGAAGCACCCGCCCGACCAGGGCTCATCCGAGCCGATCAGCGGCAGCCCACTCATGCTCCGGCCACCTCCGACCCGGCCGGCTCGGTCGGCAACGAGATGAGGACGCTGCCGTCTCGGGCATCGATGACCTCCCAGACGAGCGCGCCATCGTCACCGAGCCGGGGCCTGGGCATCAGCGGACGGACATCGCGCCCAGGCGCCTGCGCGATGACACTTCGGGCATCGGCCAGCCCGGCAAGGTCCGCCAGCGTGGCGACCGTCGGGGGCAGCATCGGCAGGTCACCGCGCGCGTAATCACGAAGCGCAATGCTGGGAGCGATCCAACGCACGTCATCGGCCTCGCCACTCACGTCGCGCGCCTGCTGTCCCTGCGGCACGTACGCGACGAAGAAGCGCACGTCATATCTCTTGGACTCGATCTCGGGCGTGACCCAGTGGGTCCAGAGGGGCAGAAGGCTCGGGTCGAGGCGGAGGCCTCTCCGCTGCAGGACATCCGCGAGGGCCGCGCTGGACTCGGAGACAGCGACCCGGTCGGCCTCCCAGTCGGCATCTTCCACGGGCGGTTGTCCAGTAGCGTCTACGGCAAGCAGGACTCCGGTCTCTTCGAAGACTTCGCGCACTGCTCCGACGATCAAGCCTCTCGCCTGAGCCGTCGTCGCCGACATGCGGGAGCCGTCGATCTCCTCCGCGGTCCACGTGAACTCGATCTCACTGTCGACATCATCGATGCGTCCTCCGGGGAAGACGTACATCCCCGCGGCGAATGCCATCGTGGAAGCGCGGCGCATGAGGTAGGTCTCGAGTCCAGGACCATCGCGGAGCAAAACGACGGTCGACGCATCCCGGGCAGCGGGCGGCTGCCACTCACCGGCAAGGAGGGCATGCGCCCTCCGACTCACCTCCGGGGGCATGCGCGGGACGTTCAGTCGGCGACCTCCAGCACCATCTCTACCTCGACGGGTGCGTTGACGGGAAGGCCAGCGACGCCGACGGCGGACCGCGCATGGCGGCCGGCATCACCGAACACCTCGAGGAGAAGTTCACTGGCTCCGTTGATCACGACCGGCTGGGCAGTGAAGCCCGGAGCGCTGGCGACGAAGCCGACGACCTTCACGACGCGCGTGACGCGCTCAAGGCTCCCGATGACCGACTGGGCGGCGGCAAGCGCGTTGATCGCACACTGGCGCGCACAATCCTTCGCGGTGTCTGGATCGACGTCGGAGCCCACAAGACCCTCGGCGATCATCGCGCCGTCGCGCATCGGCAGCTGACCCGAGGTGTAGACGTAGCGGCCGGTCACGACCGCGGGGACATACGCGGCGACTGGGGGCACGACCTCGGGGATGACGATTCCGAGCTCCGCCAGGCGTGAGGTGACGGTCATCACTGCTCCTTCGGGCGCTTGAGGTAGGCGACGACGTTCTCGGCGTTGGGGCCGGGCACGACCTGCACGAGTTCCCAGCCGTCCTCTCCCCAGGTGTCCAAGATCTGCTTGGTCGCGTGGATGAGGAGGGGCACGGTCGCGTATTCCCATCGAGTCATGGCTTGACCCTAGTACCCGATCCTCGCCGGACAAGGCGTGACAAGGGACTCGAGGACTAGGCTCGTGCGGTGCCCTCCAACGACTGGCCCGACGTGCTCCTGCATGTCGTCTCGGGCAAGGGCGGCACCGGCAAGACCACCGTGGCGGCGGCGCTCGCTCTCGCACTCGCCCGAGATGGCCGCGACGTCATGCTCATGGAGGTCGAGGGCCGCCAGGGACTGGCGCAGCTCTTCGATACGCCTCCACTCCCCTACGAGGAGCGACGACTGGCGTCAGCTCCCGGGGGCGGAGAGGTGTGGGGCCTCGCCGTAGACCCCGAGGAGGCGCTGCTCGAATACCTCGAGCTCTTCTACAACCTGCGCCGCGCCGGAGGCGTCCTCCGTCGCATGGGTGCCGTGGAATTCGTCACCACTATCGCTCCGGGCCTGCGCGATGTGCTGCTCACCGGCAAGGCGGTTGAACTGGTCCGGCGTCGTGACAAGAAGCACGCGCGCGCCTATGACGCAATCGTGCTCGATGCGCCGCCGACGGGGCGCATCACCCGATTCCTCAATGTCAACACCGAGATCGCCGGCGTCGCCAAGGTGGGTCCCATCCGCAACCAGGCAGACGGGGTCATGGCCATCCTGCGCTCGGACAAGACGGCCGTGCACCTGACCACGCTGCTTGAGGAGATGCCTGTCCAGGAAACGGCAGACGGGGTCGCCGAACTCGAGGATGCTGCCCTGCCCGTGGGCGGCATCGTCGTCAACATGACCCGGCCGCAGGTGCTCGACACGGTGGCCGCGTCGGCCTTGACCGTCCCGGAGCTCGCTGGCGTTCTCAGCCGCGCAGGCATCGACGCGACACCCCGGATCGTCGAGGCACTTCGGGCAGAGGGGGCCGATCACGCGGCCCGCATTGCCCTCGAGACCACGGAGCGGGAGCGCATCGCCGCCCTGGGCAGGCCCGTCTACGACCTGCCATTCCTCGCGGGCGGTATCGACCTCGCGGCCCTCTACGAACTCTCGGACATGCTGCACGAGCAGGGGATGGCCTGATGGGGTCCGTGCCAGCACTCGACACTGACGCGCTGCTGCGCGATGGCGATACCCGCATCATCGTGTGCTGCGGCTCCGGCGGCGTCGGCAAGACGACGACCGCAGCTGCGCTCGGCCTGCGGGCGGCCGAAATGGGCCGTCGCGTGTGCGTGCTGACCATCGATCCGGCACGCAGACTGGCGCAGGCCATGGGCCTCAACGAACTCGATAACACCCCGCGCACGGTCACGGGCGTCGAGGGCGACGGCTCGCTCAGCGCGATGATGCTCGACATGAAGCGGACCTTCGACGAGGTCGTCGAGTCGCATTCAGATCCGGAGCGAGCCCAGGCGATCCTCGATAACCCCTTCTACCAGGCGCTCTCCTCCTCGTTCGCCGGCACGCAGGAATACATGGCGATGGAGAAGCTCGGTCAGCTCCGTGCCGAGGCGGACCGTGACGGCACGTGGGACCTCATCGTCGTCGACACTCCCCCGTCGAGGTCGGCGCTGGACTTCCTCGACGCGCCGGATCGGCTCGGCACCTTCCTCGATGGCCGCTTCATCAAGATTCTCACCGCCCCTGCCCGAGGGGCGGGTCGGGGACTCGGCAAGCTCCTCGGAGCCGGACTGGGACTCTTCTCGGGAGTGCTCACCAAGATCCTGGGGGCCCAACTGCTCGGCGACCTCGCCGCCTTCGTCGGGGCCGTCGACACAATGTTCGGCGGCTTCCGAGAGCGCGCCGAAGCGACCTACGCGCTGCTCAAGGATCCGGGCACGGCGTTCGTCGTCGTCGCCGCACCTGAGCGTGACGCGCTGCGCGAAGCGTCGTTCTTCGTCGACCGACTGGCTCAGGACGGCATGCCCATCGCAGGCCTGGTGCTCAATCGAGTCCAACAAGTGCGAGCTCCGGAGTTGACGGTCGAGGAGGCCATGGCCGGGGCACATCGCCTGGAGTCGGAAGACCCGCACACGGCGGCGCTGCTTCGGATGCATGCCGACCGACTGCGCAACGCCGAGCGGCAGGAAAGACTGGCGCGCAGGTTCACCGCGGCGCATCCCGACGTGCCGGTCACCGAGGTCTACGCCCTCGCCGAAGACGTCCACGACCTGGAGGGTCTACGCGAGGTCGGATCATTGCTGGCCTCGACCACACCGCGCGCGTGACGCGGGCCCTGCGCCTCGATGGACGCGGTGACCTAGGAAGCGCGGAAGGCGTCGACTGAGATGGCGCGCTCGTATTCCTCACGGGCAGTTTGGAGCAACTGGCGCCACGACGTGACCTGTGGGCGCCGGCGCAGCAGCGCCCGACGCTCGCGTTCGGTCAGCCCGCCCCAGACCCCGAACTCGACGCGATTGTCGAGGGCGTCAGCGAGGCATTCGGTGCGCACCTGGCAGCCCTGGCAAATGACCTTGGCCCGGTTTTGAGCGGCTCCCTGGACGAAGAGGGCATCCGGATCGGATGTGCGGCAGGCCGCTCGTGCGGTCCACTCCGTCGACCAGGTCATCCCTCACCTTCCCGTCGTACCGCGCGGCACGACTTCCCCTCGGGTCCCAGTGGCTTCACCGGTGGGGCGGGACGCTACGCCGGTCACCGGTGGTCAGACAGGTCTTTTCTAACCTATCTAGCATAGTTATTATTTACTAGTCTTCTCGGCGAATTGCCCGACGTGGGACAGGACTCCGGGCCGCGGCTCACCTACCCTGGTGAGGCACACCACCCAAGGAGTCCGGTGAATCAGTCTGAGCCGAGTTCCCGGTCGCGGCCTATGGCCGCGCTCGGTCGCCTTGGCCTGTTCGCCCTGGTCACGCTCGTGGCGGGTGCCGTGGCGGCAGCGATGGTGCTGCCGGTCGCGGCAGCCACCGGCCTGCTCACGCGCGGTGCTATCGACAGTTTCGAGTCGCTCCCGTCGCAACTCGATGCCCCCGACCTCCCGGAGCGCTCGGTCATCCTCGCCTCCGACGGCTCCGTCATGGCCACCATCTACTACCAAAATCGAGTCGAGGTGCCCCTCGCTGCGGTGTCGCCGATCATGCGGCAGGCCATCGTCGCGGTCGAAGACGCACGCTTCCTCGAGCATCCGGGTATCGACCTGCGCGGCACCATGCGCGCAATCGTCGCCAACAGCACACAGAGCGGGAGCACGCAGGGCGGCTCGACCATCACCCAGCAGTACGTCAAGAATCTGCTCATCGCGAGCGCGACCAACGAAGAGGAGCTGGAGGCAGCGCGAGCACGCACTCCCTCACGCAAGCTCCGCGAGATCCGCTACGCACTCGCCTTGGAGCGCCGCTACACCAAGGATGAGATCCTCGAGCGCTACCTCAACATCGTCTACTTCGGTGCTGGGGCCTACGGCGTCGAGGCTGCATCACGACGCTACTTCTCCAAGCCGGCCGCCGAACTCGACCTCGTCGAGAGCGCCACCCTCGCGGGGATCGTGCAGCAGCCGACGGCCTTCGACCCCACGCGCAATCCCGACCTCGCCGAGAAGCGCCGCAATCTCGTGTTGGGAGAGATGGCCGAGGCCGGCTTCATCACCCCCGTGCAGGCCAGTGCCGCGGCACGCGTGGACATGGAGGACATCCTCGATCCGTCGATCCAGCCCAATGGCTGCACGTCGTCCTACGCCCCCTACTTCTGTGACTTCGTCATCCGCATGATCAAGGCAGACCCTGCCTTCGGCGAAACACTGGTCGAGCGAGAGGCGCTGCTGCGGCGCGGTGGTCTCACTATCCGCACCACCCTTGACCCCGATGTCCAGGACGCGGCCATGAAGTCCGTCACGTCGTACATCCCGAGCAAGGATCCGAGTCAGCGCG
This sequence comes from Actinomycetota bacterium, assembly GCA_041164085.1. Taxonomy (GTDB): domain Bacteria; phylum Actinomycetota; class Actinomycetes; order S36-B12; family S36-B12; genus Mxb001. Next base: position 10,301 of record JBEAQC010000077.1, on the reverse strand, counting down.
CCGCCGCAATCACCCTCGTCGAGCCCGGCACCGGCAACGTGATCGCCATGGCCCAGAACCGGGATTGGGGCCTGAAGGGCCGAGGCAAGACGACCTACAATTACAACGTCGACCAGGCTTTCGGTGGCACCATCGGCATGCAGGCGGGATCGACATTCAAGGTCTTCACCCTCGCGGCTGCGCTGGAGCAGGGCTTCTCGCCAACCGAGGGCGTGGATGCTCCCAATCCCAAGACCTTCGAGAACTTCGTCAACTGCACCGATGGCACACCCTTCGAGCCGGTGACGGTCCGCAACTCCGGGTCGGCGGGGTTCTTGAACATGTTCCAGGCGACGGCCTTCTCCACCAATACCTACTTCGTGACCTTGGCTGAGCGCTTCGGACTGTGCCGTCAGGCCGAGATCGCCGAGGAGATGGGGGTGCGCCTCGCGACCGGCGACCCACTCCTGCGCGTGCCGACCTTCTCGCTCGGCACCATGGAGGTCACCCCGCTCTCGATGGCTGGCGCCTACGCCGCCTTCGCCAATCACGGCACCTACTGCGCGCCCCGCGTCGTGCTCGAGATCAAGGATCGCTACGGCAATGGCATCTCCGTGCCGGATCCGCGCTGTCGCGAGGTGCTGTCTCGCAATGTTGCCGACGCCGTGACGGGTGTGCTCACCAGCGTCATCGATGGACCGTTCAACGGCCGGACCGGTGCAGCCATGTCCCTGCCGGACCGACCTGCAGCCGGCAAGACCGGAAGCACCAACGACAACGCCGCAATCTGGTTCGCCGGGTTCACGCCCCAGGTCGCGGCCGCGATCTGGGTGGGCGATCCGCGAGGTGGATTCGCCTACCCGATGACCGATGTGACCATCAATGGCCAGTACTACTCCTACGTCACCGGCGGTCAGATCCCCGGGCCGATCTGGCGCGAGACGATGATTGCCGCGCACGCCAACCTCGCACCGAAGCCATTCGAGCTCTTCAACGACTGGGGCGTCGGCCCCGTGCGCGGAGTCGGGCCATCGCCGGTCTACATCCCCTTCGCGCTTCCCAAGCCCGAGGAGTCCAAGGAGCCCAAGCCCGAGAAGTCCAAGGAGCCCAAGCCCTCTCCGAAGCCGAGCCCGGCGCCGCAGCCGACTCCGGAACCGACTCCGGAGCCGACACCCAGCCCCGAGCCCACGCCGACTCCCACGCCGGAGCCAGAGCCGGTCGAACCGGGCTAGGCCCTCAGGCCAGCGCGGTCTTGACGAGAGCGGCGACCTGTCCGCCGTCTGCGCGGCCGCGCGTCTGCGGCGTCACGATCTTCATCACTGCCCCCATCGCGGCCTGGCCTGTCTTTCCTTCGGCCGCAGCCGCAGCAATTGCGGCGGCCACGATCGCCGCGATCTCCTCCTCGCTCAGCTGCTCGGGCAGATAGCGCTGCAGGACCTCGAGCTCGGCTCGCTCACGATCGGCTCGCTCACTCGCGCCCGCCCCGTCAAATGACTCCGCTGCCTCTCGGCGCTTCTTGGCCTCGCTGGTGAGCACCACGACGACATCGTCATCGCTCAGCTCGCGTGCCTCCTTGCCCGACACCTCGGCATTGGTGATCGCCGACAGGGCCATCCGAAGCGTCGCCATGGTGAGCTCGTCCTGCCGGCGGATGGCTTCGGTGAGGTCTGACTGGAGCTGATCCTTCATTGCGCTCATGGGCCCATCCTCGCGCACGCGCCGGATGGGACACTCGTCCGGTGACCTCCACGGCGCGGAAGACGCTCCTGGGTGCGGCCCTCGCAGGAGCGGCCGGGCTGGCCTATGCGCGCTGGGAGGCTACGTCGTACCGCCTTCGGCGTGCTGAGGTCCCGGTGCTCCCCCTGGGTCAGCCCGACCTGCGCATCCTGCACCTGTCCGACCTGCACATGACACCCCGGCGCCATCGGCTGCAGGAGTGGGTGACGGCCCTCGCGGATTTGCGGCCCGATCTCGTGGTTGTCACCGGGGACTTCTTGGCGCATGAGGATGCGGTCGACCCTGTCGTGGGCTCTCTCGAGCCACTCCTGCACTTGCCGGGAGCCTTCGTGCTCGGCAGCAACGACTACTACGCTCCGCGCCCCATCAATCCGTTCGCCTACCTCCTGGGGCCGTCCGATCTCCATCCCGACCGGCCCGAGCTGCCGTGGCCGGACCTGGTCGCGCAACTGACCGGCGCGGGCTGGGAGCACCTGCCCAATCAACGGCGCGTCATCACTGTCGGTGACCGTGCACTCGAGATCCGCGGAGTCGACGATCCTCATATCGAGCGGGACGACTACGCGCCCATCGCCGGATCCCCCGCTGCCGATACCGATCTCTCCGTCGGCATCGCCCATGCGCCGTACCTGCGCGTGCTCGACGCGATGGCCGCCGACGGGGTCGATCTCACCCTCGCCGGGCACACCCACGGCGGTCAGGTCCGCGTGCCCGGCGTCGGTGCCCTGGTGACCAACTGCGATCTCGATCGCTCCCGAGCACGCGGTCTGTCCTCCCATGAGCGGCCGCTGAGCGACTTCGCTCCGCACGACGACACCCGAATGGCCCTGCACGTGTCAGCAGGTCTGGGCACATCTCCCTACGCCCCGATCCGCTTCGCATGCCCGCCCGAGGCCACGCTGCTCACCCTCGTGGCCAGGGGATAGACTCCTTCGGCTCCCTCGGGGTGTGGCGCAGCTTGGTAGCGCGCTTCGTTCGGGACGAAGAGGTCGTGGGTTCAAATCCCGCCACCCCGACACAAGTGAAGGGCCCGGATCCCTCGGATCCGGGCCCTTCACTTCGAGTGCGACTGATCGGCGGGTCGCTCACCGGCTGGGCTATCGCTCAAGCAGCAGCTCGGCAATCTGGACCGCGTTGAGCGCCGCGCCCTTGCGCAGGTTGTCGTTGCTCACGAACATGGCTAGGCCGCGCCCGTCGGGCACCCCCTCATCCGGGCGGACCCGCCCGACGAAGGATGGATCCGCACCGGCTGCCTGCAGCGGCGTCGGCACATCGCTCAACTCCACACCCGGCGCACCGCTGAGGATCTCCGTCGCCCTCTCCGCCGAGATGGGTCGCTCGAATTCGGCGTTGATCGACAGGGAGTGACCGGTGAAGACCGGGACGCGCACGCAGGTGCCCGAGACGAGCAGGTCGGGAATGCCCAGGATCTTGCGACTTTCGTTGCGCAGCTTCTTCTCTTCGTCGGTCTCCCCAAGGCCGTCATCCACGATCGAGCCGGCAATAGGAACGACGTCGAACGCGATGGGGCGCACGTACTTCTTTGGCTCGGGGAAGTCAACGGAGGAACCATCGTGGGTAAGTGTTGTGACGTCACCGTCGATCACCGCGCGGATCTGGGAGTCCAGCTCGTCGACACCCGCCAGGCCACTGCCGGACACCGCCTGGAAGGTGCTCACGACTAGGCGCGCGAGCCCAGCCTCCCGGTGCAACGGCATGAGAACCGGCATCGCCGCCATGGTCGTGCAGTTGGGGTTGGCGATGATTCCCCTGCGCGCATCCGCGATCGCACCCGGATTGACCTCGCTGACAACGAGGGGCACGTCGGGATCCATGCGCCACGCCGAGGAGTTGTCGATCACGGTGGCCCCCGCCTCCGCGAACAGCGGGGCGAACTCCTTGGATGTCGCGCCTCCGGCGGAGAAGAGTGCAATATCGATACCGCTCAGGTCGGCGGTCGCGACGTCTTCGACGACCACCTCCTCCCCCTTCCACGGCAGCGTCGTACCCGCGGAGCGTGCCGACGCGAAATAGCGGATCCTGCCGACCGGGAAGTCGCGCTCCTCGAGAAGCCGGCGCATCACGCCACCCACCTGTCCGGTGGCGCCCACCACCGCGATGGTCAGGTCGCCGCGGCTCATCGCCCGGTCCCGGCGTACACGACGGCCTCGCCGTCAGCATCGAGCCCGAATGCGGTGTGCAGCGCCTGGACCGCAGTCGTGGCCGCGTCCGCACGCGTGACGACGGAGATGCGGATCTCCGACGTGGAGATCATCTCGACGTTGACCCCCGCGTCGGCGAGGGACTTGAAGAACGTCGCCGACACGCCGGGGTGGGATCGCATGCCCGCGCCGACAAGGGAAATCTTGGCGATCTCCTCGTCGGTGAGGAGGTCCTCGAAGCCGATCTGCCCACGCACGGCTTCGAGCGCGGTCGTGGCCTTGCCCACGACGCCTTGCGGACAGGTGAAGGTGACATCCGTACGGCCGGTCGATGCGGCTGAGACGTTCTGGACGATCATGTCGATATTGATGCCCGCATCGGCTAGCGCGCTGAAGATCGCGGCTGCCTCACCCGGCCGGTCGGGCACGCCGACCACCGTGACCTTGGCATCGTTGAGGTCGGCGGCGGCGCCGGAGATGATCGGTTGCTCCATGGTGTCTCCCGCATCGATGCGAGCCGCAATCGCGGCTTCGGACAGGACGAGCGTGCCTTGACGGTCGGAGAACGACGAACGCACGTGAATGGGCAGATCGAAACGGCGGGCGTACTCCACGCACCGCAGATGCAGGACCTTGGCGCCGGCGGCAGCGAGCTCGAGCATCTCCTCGTAGGTCACTACCTGAAGTTGACGCGCCTTGGGCACGACACGCGGGTCGGCGCTGAAGACGCCGTCCACGTCGGTGTAGATCTCGCACACGTCCGCGCCCAGCGCGGCGGCAAGGGCCACGGCCGTCGTGTCGGATCCGCCTCGGCCCAGGGTGGTGATGTCCTTGGTGTCCTGCGCCACACCTTGGAAGCCGGCCACGATGGGGATGGCACCGGCCTCGAGGGCCTCCTGGATGCGACCCGGGGTGACGTCGATGATGCGGGCGGCCCCGTGCGCGGAGTCAGTGATGAGTCCCGCCTGGGAACCGGTGTAGGACCGAGCTTCCTCACCAAGATCGGTGATCGCCATGGCCAGCAAAGCCATGGAGATTCGCTCTCCCGCGGTGAGGAGCATGTCGAGTTCGCGGGCGGGCGGCCTCGGCGACACCTGTTCGGCGAGATCGAGGAGTTCGTCGGTGCTGTCGCCCATGGCTGACACAACGACGGCGACACCGTTGCCTGCGCGATGCGTCTCGACGATTCGTCGGGCGACCCGCCGAATGCTCTCGGCGTCAGCAACGCTGGAGCCGCCGTACTTCTGCACGACGAGGCCCACATCGGCTCCTGGACAGCGCACCGGCCGCCCCCGACGGGACGGACACCTACGGCGGAAAGGCCAGTCTAGCCAGGATCGGCTCGCCTGCGACCCGCGGCCCGCGGGCCTCAGGCGAGCACCGCGTCGATGACGCGGAGGCGACCTAAATGAAGAGGAGTTGACCGCCCTCGCTGATCTCCATGAAGTCCGTGGCGTTGATCACGGCCTCGACGCCGTCGTACATGTCGCCCTCGGTGACCTTCATCATGTCGACGGACATGCGGCACGCCCACAGGTGTCCACCCGCGGCCACGATCTGCTCGAGGAAGTCCGGCACCTCCGGCACACCCAGGTCGGCGATCTGCTTCTTCATCATCTTCGTCGACATGCCCTGCATCCCCGGGAACGCGGTGAGGAACTGTGGGATCCGCGAGTCGCCCACGGGTAGATGCATCGCGGTGTTGCCGACGGGAGTGAACTGCAGGTCGTCCATGCGGTCCTTGAGGATGATGTCCAGACCCCAAAACGTGAAGAAGAGATGCGTCTCGATGCCTTCGCCGAGTGCGGCATTGGCCAGGACGAGGCCTGGGTAGGCCATATCCAGATTGCCCTTGGAGCAGATGATGACGAGCTTGCGATCAACCTCGTCATCACCGAAGTCCGGAATGATCGCCGGCGCTGTCTCGGTCATGGTCATGGCAGTCTCCTTAGACGCAACCGTGCGGCTTGGGCAGCCCGGCGATGTAGGCCATCTTCTTGGCGGGCTTCTTGGGGAAGAGGACGAACTGCTTCTTGACGGGGAAGCCTCCGACGGTGTCCACCCGACGTGTGGTCGCCGTCTCGCCCTGGGCCTTGTAGTCATCGCGCAGGAAGCGGATGACGGCCCAGTGCTCATCGGTCATGTCGACGCCGATGTTCTGTGCGAGCTCAGCCGCGAGTGTCTCGTCCCATTCGTCGTACTCGGTGAGGAAGCCTTCATCATCCACGTGGACGTCGCGGCCGGCAATCGTGGTGGTGCTCATGTCACTACTCCTTCGGAGAGGGGGTGGTCGGAGCCTGGCTCCCGAGGGAACGCAGGACGATGAGGGCGCGCGCGAGGCCCCGGCGGACCTCGGGGTCGCGCATCTGGCGCAGAAGCGCGAAGGTCGAGGGGGGCGGACCTGTCGGAGCATCCTCCGACTCCTGGACCTCGAGCGCGGTGCGGCTGAGGAGGTTCATGACCTCGGGCTGTGTCATCTCCTTGACGGTGTTGAGGATGAGAACGACGTTGTCGCCCAGCGCCCGGATGTCATCCTCGTCGAAGGATGTGACGACGCGGTCGGCGATCTCGAGGCCGCCCTGCGCGAAGGTGAAGTAGCCCTTCTGGTCTAGTTCGGTGGCCTTGGTGGTCACCATCTCCATGACGGGGCCGGCCAACTCGGTGAGACCGAGCAGCATCTCGCGCATCTCACGCTGGCGCTCGAGTTCCTCGGAGATCTCCGTCATCTGCAGGGAGAGTCGATCCAGGCGCTCCACGAGCGCGTAGTCGATATCGGCGACGGTCATCACACACGCTCCAGTGCGTCGGTCTGCTTGCCCGCCATCGACATGAGGGCGGGGAGGGGGAGCTCCTTGCCCGGAAGCAGGAGATTCCAGTACATCCAGCGGAACGCGAGTTTGCCGAGGTGGTTGAGCTCGGTCTCCTTGAGAAGGCTGAAGGGCCCGATACCCGGGATCGGGTACTTGCCGGGAAGCGGCTCCGTGTCGTAGTTGAAATCGATGAGCATGCCCTTGCCGCGGCCTGACTCGATGAAGCAATTCGCGTGCCCGTCGAATGCGCGAGTCATCGGTCGGCCATGGACATGGTTGAGGAAGTTCTCAGGGAAGAGATCGACAGAGAAGTGGGCAACCGAGCCCGCCTTGGATGCCGGGATATTCGAGGCGTCACCGATCGCGAAAATGTTGTCGTGCTTCGTGCTCAGCAGAGTGTGCTTGTCGACCGGCACGTAGTTGAGGTCATCCCCCAGTCCGGAGCGACCGATGAAGTCCGCCCCCATGTTGAGCGGCACGGTGACGAGAAGGTCGAACGGCACCTCGCGCTCGTCCATTGACACGATCTTCCGAGTCTCACCATCGACCTGGTCGATCATGAAGTCGGACTCCAGCCCAATCTTGCGATCCTCGAGCATGTGCCCGAGGAGCTTGGAAGCAACGGGCTTCGTGAATGCCCCTTCAAGCGGTGTGACGTAGACAATCTCGACCTGGTCGCGCATGCCCTTCTCGGCGAAGTAGGCGTCCGCCAGGAACGTGAACTCCAGCGGTGCGACCGGGCACTTGATGGGCATCTCTGTCACGTGAACGACAAGGCGCCCACCGGGCCACGACTCAAGTTTGTCGCGTAGTGCCACAGCACCTTCGAAGGTGTAGAACTCGTGCACCGTGTCACGCCACACTGCCTCGTCAACCATGCCCGGAGTCTGATCAGGTCGTGGTGACGTGCCGGTCGCGATGATGAGGTAGTCGTAGGCAAGCGTCTCGCCGTTGCCCAGATGCACGACATTGGTATCCGCGTCGACGCGATCGACTTCGGCCCGCACTCGGACGACGCCCTCGGGAATGAATCGATCCGTCGGCTCAATCGTCTCCTCCGGTGTGTAAGCACCGAAGGGCAGGAAGAGATACCCCGGCTGATAGTGGTGCACGTCGCTGGGCTCAACGACGGTGATCTGCCATTCGGACTCCGGCAGCATCGGCCGCAGTTTGTTGATGGCCATGGTGCCCGCGGTGCCCGCACCGAGGACGACGAGGCGCTTCATGATGTTCTCCTTTCGACCACCGCGGCTGCGATGCGCGGCAGGGAATCGAGCACGAGGCTGCGCTGAGCCCGCGTGAGGACGTGGAGGTCGGGGGCGGGCTCTTCGACAGGTGCGATGCCCGCGGCAATCACCAGGCCGACCAGGCGATCGCCAGAGCGAACGAATGCAGCAGCGCACTCGTAGCCCAATTCCCCGCGCCGGAACCTCGGGACGAGGTCATGGCGATCGGCAAGCGCTCGCCACTCCTCAGAGCAGATCCCGGGCTGTCCACTTGTTGCCTGCTCGTAGCGCTGGCACGGATTGTGGACATGCGTGATCAACTCACCATCGAGGTCCGCGACGAGGACCATGACTCCGAGGATGTCGGCAGCGACGGCGGCGACAGCGTCAGCGGTGGCCGGGTCGATCCGAGCACCCACACCGGCGACAGGCACGGAGTCCTCTGGGAAGCGCCACTGGCGGCCGACCTTGATCGCATGCAGGCGACCATCCCCAGCCATCCGATAGACCGTCGAGACATCGATGCCGAGGCGACGACCGACCTCGTCGGCGCTGAGCAGATGGGTCACCCGCTCACGCGTCGCCTGCACTGTCTGCATGCAATCAGGCTATGCAGGATGGCCGCCGCTCACGCCCGGCAAAGGACCCGTCCTGCACGTATAAGTGCCCGCTGCGATCGGGACCAAGGTCCCTGGTGCGCGTCAGTCGTCGACGCGTCGCCTGCCAGCGAATGCGCGTCCAAGAGTGACCTCGTCGGCGTACTCCAGATCGCCGCCGACGGGCAGTCCGCTCGCCAGGCGCGTCACCTCAAGACCCAGGGGTGCCAGCATGCGCGCGAGGTAGGTCGCCGTCGCCTCACCCTCGAGATTGGGATCGGTGGCGATGATGACCTCGGAGATCTGCCCATCGGCGAGGCGTTGCATGAGCTCGCGGATACGCAGATCGTCGGGGCCGACACCATCAATAGGACTGATCGCCCCTCCGAGCACGTGGTAGCGACCGCGGTACTCCGCCGTCCGCTCGATCGCGATGACGTCGCGCGACTCCTCGACGACGCAGATTGAGTGGGGGTCGCGGCGGGGATCACGGCAGATGCGGCATTCCTCTTCCTCGGTGACGTGGCCGCATATCGTGCAGAAGCGGGCTCGCTCCTTGACGGCGACGAGAACCTCCGCGAGACGACGCACGTCGACCGGCTCCGCTTGAAGGATGTGGAACGCCAGGCGCTGAGCACTCTTGGGGCCGATGCCGGGCAGGCGCCCGAGTTCATCGATCAGGTCAGCGACGACGCCGTCGTACATCTCAGCCCTGCTCGATCTCGCCGATGACCGTGGCGCCAAGCTCGCGCACGGCGAGCGCCTCGCCGCTGACGTCATCGTCGCTATCCGAATCGTCGAGGCTGGGCTCGTCCACTGAGGGCGCGACGGGAGCGGCCGCGGGGCTGGATCCGGTCGCCACCACATCGACCTGCACATCCGAGTGCATGACGTCGATGATGACCTGTCGCAGGCGCTCGGAATGCCCGCTCGCGCGCGCATTGCGCACCTTGCTCTCCTCCGGCACGCCCACAGCGAGTACGCCGGCATCGAGCGACAGCGGTCGAGAATCGCTGAACACCATCCAGGCGACGCGGGACATCGACTTCAGGCCCTCGAGGATGGCCGGCCACATGGTCGTGACATCGGACAGACTGACCGACGAGCCAACTTCGCGGGCACCGTCAGGCGCGGGAGCGGGCGCCTCGCCATCGCGCTCGGCCTTGGCCGACAGCACCGCCGACAGTGGCGGTGGCGGAGGGGCTGATGGAGCAGCCTGAGCAGGAGCGGAGGCGCGCTGGGCCTTGCTCGGGTCGGGTGCGGGTGCGGGTGCGGATGCGGACGCCGTGGAGACCGGCGTGGAGTCCGAGTCCGCCGCCGCCGAGCCCGACGCGGGCTGCGTGGTCGGTCCGCCGGCCCGCCGGGGAGTGGTTGCGCCGCGCTCGAGGCGATCGACTCGGACCGCCAGGCCCGCGGCCGAGGAGTCGGCCGATGGGAGCAGCAGCCGCGCCGCGAGCAACTCCAGGTGCAGTCGTGGCGCCGTTGCACCACGCAGCTGGGTCAGACCATCGCTGACCAGATCAGCGGCGCGAGACAACTCGGCGAGGCTGAGCTCGCCGACCTGGCGACGCATCACCTCGATCTCGGCATCGGGTGCATCGAGGATCGCCAGGGCATCGTCACCCGGGATGGCGGAGAGCACGATGAGGTCGCGCAGCCGCTGCAGGAGGTCGGTCGCGAAGCGCCGCGGATCGTGGCCCGCGTCGATGACGCGATCAATCACGGCGAAGAGGCGCGCACCCTCACCCGTGGCAATCGCATCGATCGTGTCGTCCACCAGCGCTTGATCAG
>JBEAQC010000076.1:0-3295 GCA_041164085.1 Actinomycetota bacterium | reverse complement strand
TCGGCGACGATGCACGCTCCGCCGTGGTGCTCGCGGATGGCGAGTCGAGCGAGGCGGGGATCGTCGTGATCCCCTGCCTTCGGTTCGCCGCGGACCGGATCGTCGCTGACCGTGCTCCGGCGCGTCGCCCCGACGAGTGATCAGTCGCGCCGGCTCAGGAGGTCGATGCCGGATGCGACACGCCAGCCATGCGGCGGAACCGCTCGGACGTCGCGAGCAGTTCCTCGTAGGTGCCGCTTCGCGCGACCCGGCCGTTCTCGAACTCGAAGATCGCGTCGCAGTGCCGGACGGTCGTGAGGCGGTGGGCGATCAGGAGGATCGTCCGCTGGCCCTGCAGCCCCTCGATCGCGGACATGACTTCCTGCTCGGTGAGCCCGTCGAGGGCGCTCGTCGCCTCGTCGAAGACGAGGACGCTCGCCTGGCGGTAGAGCGCCCGCGCGATGCCGATCCGCTGCCGCTGCCCGCCGCTCAGGCGCACGCCCCGCTCGCCGATCTGCTCGTCGTAGGCCTTGTCGAGCCCCTGCACGAACTCGTCGATCTGGGCGAGTCGGCCCGCCTCGCGGATTCGATCCATGTCGATCTCTTCGCGACGCACGCCGAAGGCGATGTTCTCGGCCACGGAACCGTCGGTCAGGAAGATGTGCTGAGGCACGTAGGCGAGGCGGGACTGCCATGCAACCCGGTTCGAGTCGTCGATCGTCTCGCCATCGACGACCAGCGCTCCGCACTCGGGCACCAGCAGCCCCAGCACGATGTCGGCGGTGGTGGTCTTGCCGGAGCCGCTCGGGCCGACGAAGCCGACGGTCGTGCCGACCGGGATGCTCAGGTTCAGGTCGTTCAGCGCGCGGGGGCGGTCCGCTCCGTAGCGGAAACTCGCGTTCCGAAGCTCGATCGCGAGGCGAGGGCGATCACTCCACTCCAGCACGGATGACGACTCGGATCGCTCGCGAGATCTTCCCAGCCTGAGGTCGTCAACGATGTTCTCGAACGCCGAGCGATTGACCCGGATCTGCGTGATCGACTGGAACAGCTGCTGCATCGCCGGAAGCAGCCGATACGCCGCTAGGCCGAGAAACGAGAGTTGTGCCAACCAAGGCCCTGGTCCGGCGCTGGAGGACTCGCCCGCAGCCGAACTCATGATCAGGGCCACACCGACGAGCCCGCCAACCGCGATGCACTCCAGCGCGTGCTTGGGGCTTTGCCCGATCACCTGGGCATCGGCAGAGGTCTTGGAGATGTCCCAACAGCGCTCCTCGAACTCGCGGCGGAAGATGCCGCGGACATTGAGGACGATGATCTCCTTGATGCCGCCGAACCCCTCCTGGAGCGCCCGCTGGCGTGCCGCATTCGCCCGCGTCTGCAATTGACCGAACCGCTGCAGCCGGTTCCGGACCCCGAGATAGATCAGGACGTAGCTGCCTCCGATCACGAGCGCAGCGCCGGCCGCCACGGTGGGATTCACCAGGACGATCGCCCCGACGATGGTGCCGATCGTGATCACGTTGGTCAGCAGGTTGATCCCCTGCTGAAGGATGCCGTTGGTGATCCGCTGGACCTGCCACGTCGTCTTGCTGACGAGCGTGGCGCTGTTCTCTCGCGAGTGGAACAGGTAGTCCCGGTTCAGGTACTCGTTGAAGAGCGTGATCTGAAGATCGTTCGAGACCCAGAAGGCGAACCGCGTCATGGCCAGCTTGCCCAGCAGGTTGACGACGTTCGCGAGCGTGATGGCGACGATCAGGGCGATGCCGAGGAACACCACGAACGCCCGCGGGGACTCCGCTCCCGACCACTCGTAGGCCACGCCCAACCAGCGGTTGCTCTCGATCAGCGAGGGCTCCGCCAGCACCGCGAAGAACGGCATCACCGCCGCGATGCCCGCGACGGTCGAGAACGCCATGAAGATCGAGACGAACTGCAGCAGGATCAGCCGGCGCTGCTGCCGGCGATCGAGCAGTCTCCAGATCTCGAGGAGGACGTGTCTCAAGGCTTCGTGGCTCGGTTCACCTCGCACGTGGAATCGCGTCGGCAGGCCGACCAACGCAGCCCTTGTACTTCGGCGCGATCCGCTCCGTTGTTCAGCATTGGTGGCGATCGAGTCCGATCATGCCGCCCACCAGAGCAGCGCGTAGAAGGCGATCCACGCGATCCCGAGGAAGTGCCAGTACATCGCGGTGAAGGCGACGGATCCCCGGCGCTGCGGCCTCGCCGCCGGACGAGGCCAGCGTCCGAGAACCCACCCGCGCGCGACCAGTCCGCCGAGCACGTGGAGGGCGTGCACACCGGTGAGCACGTAGAAGGACCAGCCGTAGAGGTCGGTGGTCGGCGTGAGATTCCGCTGCCAGAGGTCGATCCACGCCCAGCCTTGGAGCAGCACGAAGAGGAGACCCAGCGCCAGCGCCGCTCTCAGGGCCGGGCACGGATCGCCTCCACGATCGATGGTCCGACGCGCCCACTCGAGCACCAGGCTCGCCAGACCCAGCACCGCGGTGCTCGCCAGAAGCGACTTCGGAAGCGACGGGACCTCGGCGCCGGCCCACAGCGGACTGTCGCCCAGATCGACCCGCACCGCGATGAACGCGATCATCGCCGCGGCGAAGAAGACCGCGAGCACCGCCAGAAACACCCACATCCCGAAGCGACCGGCGGAGAGCCGCGCATCCGGGTCATCGAAGGGCGTGACTCGGGACTGCGGCCACGCGGGCATCTTGGATCCTTCCTGCGGGTTCGACGCCGCGACCAGATCCCGGGTCAGTACCCGATCGGGCCGGTCCGACGATCGGCGGTGATCGGCGCGAACGGCGCATCGGCGTCGAGGGTCTCCTGCACCTTGGCGGGGTTCCCGTTGTAGAGCGACGGCTTGTACATCCGCGTGTCGGTCATCGCGATCCCGATGAGCAGCACCACGAACACGATCGACCCGACCAGCATGAGCGAGTTGAACGAGCGGTCCCAGAGCAGGTGCATGAAGACCAGCACCACCAGCACCGCCTTCACGACCGCGACGCCAAGCGCGATCACGATGTTGAACTCACCGACGTCGATGTAGCGGACCGCCACCGTCACGACGGTGAGGAAGAGCAGCGCCATCCCGGTCAGCACGAGCGTGCGGACCGGAACCAGGTGACCGACGAGGGGGTGCGGCTCGCCGCCGGCATGTGCGTGATGGTCGTGGGATGCGCTCATGGTGCGTCCGCCGAGGCGGTCAGTGGATCAGCTCAGTGAATCAGATAGAAGAGCGGGAAGAGGAAGATCCAGATCAGGTCGACGACGTGCCAGTAGAGGCCGCCGAGATCGA
>JBEAQC010000075.1:0-10297 GCA_041164085.1 Actinomycetota bacterium | reverse complement strand
GGCGGCGGCGCCGAGGTCCTCACCGCATCGGGGACAATCTCCGCGGATGCGGTCGTCATCACCATCCCGCTTCCACTGCTCGAGAGCCTGCCCCTTTAACCCGCGCTGCCGATCGCCCTGCGCGAGGCCATGGCCCGCATGGTCCGAGGCCACGCCGCCAAACTCCACGTCCCCCTAGGCCGTCAGCCGGCGACAAGCGCCGTCCTGAATGCGAGTAGTCGCTACTGGTGCTGGACGGCTACGGACGGCAGCGGCGAGGTCCAACGCGTGTTGCATTGCTTCGCGGGATCACCCGGTGCCCTCGCCGGTCTCGACCTGACCTCAGGCCCGAATACGTGGATCGACTCGGTCCGCTTGCTGAGACGTGATCTTGACCTCCTGACCGACCAAGCGGTCATGACCACGTGGGACGACGACCCCTGGTCGACATTCGCTTACTCCGGGCTGGGAGCCCAGTCCCGTGAAGACGATGAGCAACTCATGTCATGCCCGCATGGCCGTATCTACATCGCCGGTGAGCACACGGCTGGCGAGTGGTCCGGTCTCATGGAAGGCGCACTTCGCAGCGGTATTCGCACAGCGACACGCCTACACATGCACCAATGACCTGGCATGACCGTCCAAGCCTTCACTTGGCCGGTCATGTCAGGTCATTGGCCACCTCAGGTCTTCTCGCGGAGCGACCAAGCACTCACGATGGTGATGCACAGCAAGACAACGTGCCGTGCCAAGAGATGCAGATACTTCACGATGGAGGACAACCGTGGACCAGATTGCAACGCAAACAGCGGGCAGGCTCTCGACGCAGTCAGCAGCAGACCGGCCAATCCCCGGTGCCTGCCTCACGCTTGACGTGACGAGTTTCCTGCTCGGACGGGTAAGCATGGACGAGGTATCTCAATACTGCGTGCTGACCGCCCTTGCCCCGCTTCACCCATGGCAGATGTCGATCTACATGGTGGGAAGCGACAGCCTCTTCAGGCTCGTAGGCTCCTTTGGCAAAGGAGCCGGCTTGGACGCGCTTCACGAGTACTCCTGTCTCGAGGATCCACATGTCGGAGCCCAACTTCATCGCGGTCGACCCCTCGCGACATTCCCCCTCGTGGGGATGCGCCCCGAGCAGCATCTGAACATTTCCGAACTCCACGACGGACCCCAGGTGCTGTGGCCGCTCGCCACCGCGAACCGCGTTATCGGCGTGATCCACGTGCGATTCAGCGCGGTCCCGGACGCACACGAGACATCGGAAGCCTTGAACGCTGTCGCGGGACCCATCGCCCTCGCCCTCGACATGTCGACGGGTAGTGACGTCATTGGCTTCGCTTCCCACGGTCACAGCAACGGGCAGGGAATCCTCGCTCATCCATCGACCCTCGGACCGCTGCCTCCCGCCGGCGCCCCGGAAAGACCCCTGTCGGTGGTCCGGTGGGGTGAGTCGCAGGGCAACATGCAAGCACCGCCGTCGGCCAAGGACCTCACCTCGCGCCAACTCCGCGTGCTGTCGCTCATGGCGAAGGGCATGACCAATGGTCAAATTGCTCGCGTCCTCGCCTTCAGCGAGTCGACAGTGCGGCAGGAGACCATGGCGATCTACCGCATACTCCAGGTCAAGGGCCGGGCGGAAGCTGTTGACTTTGGCCGTACGCACGGTTTGATTCCCGCCCATGCATGAGGCTGACTAGGAGGCTGGGCAGGGCCGCGTGATGTCCCGGATACCCGCAGCGTCCCCGTCTCCCAGACGCGTGAGTTCGCCAAGGGTTGGGTGCATCACGTTGCGTGCACTGCCTGCGTGACCGAGCCCGAGGACATGGCCGAGTTCGTGGATGTAGAGATGGGCGATCCGGTCCGGAGAGTTGCGGCGTTGCTCCACGACGTATCCCCGTCGGAAGATGGTCATCCCCGCGGTGATCTCCTGCGTTGCGGGGATCACCGCGGTTGGCATAGCAAGTCCAACCGCATTCCGTGCCATGATCGGTACCTGTGACGTCGTCTTGAAGGCGATGTACACGTGATGGTCGGTTCGTGGCGCGCCACCGACCGGTCGAAGCCCGTACGTGCTCGGATCGTAGGCAAGTCGCTCCCGTCCGGAATACTCGACGCGGATGCCTGCACTCGCCGACCACGTCGCCCACGCCATCTTCAGGGCCCGCACCTCCGTCCTGGCTTGACGTGTGGTCAGGCCCGTGACATCGACAGTCCAGGTGAGGGTGCTGCAGGTCGACCACCCCGCCTCGGCGAGCTCCCTCTGCTCGAAGAAGCCGGTGTACTCCGCGTCCGCCCTGGCCGCAGATGCTGACAGGGCTGCCACGAGAAGGACCACGAGACCAGTTAGACCGGTCAGCACCAGATTTGCCCGATTTGTCACATTTCAAGTATAGGCAGACTTCGGTCAGCATTTCTAGCCCGAGAAGTTGCCCACGTGAGGCACACCACAGCTCCCCGCAGCCCTGACGGCGCCGGACATTGACGCGGCCTTGACCGCGGTCATGAACCCCATTGCTCAATCTCCCGACCACCGTGGGCCCGACCACTGCGACAAGGGAGAGACATGGCAAGCAACAGCACTGAGCACGCGTCCAATGCCGGCGCGCGCAGGGCTCGCTGGGCAGTCACCGGGGGCATAGGACTGGCAGCAGCACTGGGGATGTCGGCATTCATCCTCCTTCCAGCAGGCGCGACGCCCTCCGACAAGGTCACGATCTGCCACGCGACCTCATCGACGAGCAATCCCTACACCGTCAACAACATCAATACGTCAAGCGTGGACGAGGCCGGGAACAAGTACCTGAACGGGCACGGCAACCACACGGGCCCGGTCTACTCCGAAGGGATGTCCTCCGGCTGGGGCGACATCATCCCGCCGTTCAGCAAACCCGATTCCGGTACGGACTTCCCGGGCTACAACTGGGACGGTGCGGGCCAGGCAATCTGGGACGCCGGCTGCCAGCCGCCGAACCCTAGCCCGAGTCCCACACCGACCGAAACGTCACCGAGTCCCACGCCTACGGAGACCTCGCCGAGTCCCACGCCCACGGAGACCTCACCGAGTCCCACGCCCACGGAGACCTCACCGAGTCCGACACCCACCGAGACCTCGCCGAGTCCGACACCCACCGAGACCTCACCAAGCCCCACACCGACGTCGATCACGACGTCTCCGGCGCCTGTCACCACATCACCCGCTCCGGTCACGACCTCCCCAGCACCCGTCACGACCTCGCCGGCGCCCGTCACGACCTCGCCGGCGCCCGTCACGACCTCCCCAGCACCCGTCACGACCTCCCCAGCACCGGTCACGACATCGCCGGCGCCCGTCATCACGACGAATCCGAATCCACCGACCGGCGGATACCCGCAGAGTGTTCCTGCCGGTGGCGGCCCCGGTGATCTCACCGGCCAGGGGGCACCGAAGTCCGGTTGGCTGTGGCTCGCCGTCCTGTCCTTCCTCGCGTTGAGCGCGGCGTCATTCCGCCAGCTCATCTGGGGACGTGACGAACGGTGAAGCCTGAGCAAAGGTGGAGCACCCTCGCCGTTGCGGTAGCGGCCACTGCTGTCGCCGCCACAGTCACGGCAGGTGCCCTTCCCGGCTCGACGGCGGCTCCCCTCCCTCCGGAGGGGAGCCAGCCGCTGGCAGCCATCGCACATCGCGATGACAGGCGGACGCCGCAGCGGAGCGCGGCGCGGGCTACCGATGGCGATCCGGTCGTCCCGCCGTCCCGCGGGCAATCGCAGCAGGCGAAGCCACCCGAGGTCACCACGGGGGACGCGGCACCGTCCCCTCAGGGGATCGATGTCCAGCCTCAAGGGGATGCTGTCCAGTCCCGACGAACACCCGCACCGTTGCGCGAGCCCATGTCCCTCGACATTCCCGATCTCGGGATCGAGAGCACCGTCCAGCGGACGTCCATGGATAGCGACGGTGCGGTCGTCGTGCCCGAGGATGTCCTCCTCACGGGCTGGTTCGACGGCAGTAGGCGGCTTGCCGCACGACAGGGCTCGACCGTCATCGTTGGCCATCGGGATTCGGCGAGCCAGGGCTCGGGTGCCCTGTACGCGATCGAGGAACTTCCGATCGGGTCGACCATCACGGTCTCCGGGCGTGACGGGACCCGCTACGACTTCCGAGTCGATTCGGTCGAGTTCATCGACAAGGCGAATCTCCCGAGCGAAGCCGCCAGGGTCTTCACCCGCTACGGCCCACATCGACTCGTGCTCATCACCTGTGGTGGGGCATTCGATTCCGCCGCCGGCAGTTACCTCTCGAACGTCGTTGTCACCGCGACGCCCATCCCGGGCACGTCGGACCTGCCATGAAAGGAGTATTCGTGCTTCCCCGGATCGCCATGGTCAGCACCTATCCCCCAACCCAGTGCGGCATCGCGACCTTCGCGGAGTCTCTGTCACGATCCCTCATCCACTCGGGTGCCCCAGTCGAGATCGTGGACCTGCCTGCAGGGCCCGGGACGACAGCACACGAAGTTGTGCTGCATCGTCACCGCGGTTCCCAGGATCTCCCGGTGACCTCGCACCTACTGAACTCCTTCGACGCGGTCATCCTCCAGCATGAGTTCGGTATCTGGGACGGCGACGACGGCATCGGGATCGTGGACCTTATCGCCTCACTTGCCGCACCCGTCATCACGGTGCTCCACACCGTGCCTGCGGTGGCCACGGGCGGCCAGCGGCGAGCACTCCAGCAGATTCTCGATCTCTCGGACGCGGTCGTCGCGCTCTCGCACTCGGCGTACCGTCGGCTGCGAAGGGATTTCGCCGTGAGATCGGGCAGCCTGGCGATGATTCCCCACGGTGCCGTTGCGCTCTGGCAACGCCGGCGACACACCAACCGTGACGGCGCGCCGAGGATCCTCACCTGGGGCCTGCTCGGTCAGGGCAAGGGGCTGGAATGGGGCATCCGCGCCATCGCGTTGCTGCGCGATCGCGGCGTGCATGCCGACTACGTCATCGCCGGCGCCACGCATCCCAACGTCCGACGGGCTGAGGGCGAGGCCTACCGGCAAGGTCTCGTCGATCTCTCGGATCGCCTTCGAGTCTCTGACCGCGTGCGACTCACCGATGACTACCTGAGCGATGCAAAGCTGGCTGAATTGATCCGCGAGGCGAGCGCCTTCCTTCTCCCCTACGACTCGAGGGACCAGATCACGTCAGGCGTACTCGTCGAAGCCATCGCCGCGGGTGGGCCGGTGGTCGCCACCCGATTCCCCCACGCCAGCGAGTTGCTCAGTGATGGTGCCGGCGTGCTCGTCGATCATGAGGACCCGATCGCCATCGCCGATGCGCTCGAGGGAATCCTGCGAGATGGCGAGGCGAGTGAGCGCATGCGCCAGCGAAGCCGCGACCTGTCGGCCCATCTCGCCTGGGACAGCGTCGGAGCGACCTACCTTGATCTTGCCGACCAACTCCGCCGCGGCCATCCCATCGATATCTCCACTCCTTCTCGATTGGCGGTGGCATGAACTACACGCATCTGATCAACCTGACTACGCCGCGTGGCCTCTTCGAGCACTGCGAGGGTCAAGAGCCGCTGCCGGAGCACGGCTACTGCGTGGACGACGTCGCTCGCGCCCTCATCGTGGTCGCACGCGATCCGGCCCCGCCGAAACATGTCGGCGCCCTGGCCGATATCTACCTTGACTTCCTCGATGGCGCGCAGCACCCGGACGGGTCGATCGTCAACCGTCAGGGAGTTGACGGATCGTGGAACGGTGAGCCCGAGATCGGTGACCACTGGGGTCGAGCCCTGTGGGCCTGGGGCACCGTCGTGGGCCGGAGCAGCGAGCTGGAGCAGCTCGAACGCGCCGTGGCAGCATTCCGCCTCTCCAGCGGACAGCGAAGCCCCTTTCTACGATCCATGGCTCACGGCTGTCTCGGCGCGATCGAGTATCTGCGCCGCTTCCCGTACAACACGTCGTCGCTGGACCTGCTCGCGGACACACGCAATCTCGCACTGAAGCGCCATCACCCGGCCGTGCCCTGGCCTGAGGAGAGGTTGACCTACGCCAACGCGATCATTCCCCACGCGGTCGTCGCCGCCGGACGCCAACTCGACGAGAGCGACACCTTGGAGCAGGGGCTCGACATGCTGCAGTGGCTTCTGCGCGTCCAGCGGCGAGGGGACCACATCTCCCCCATTGGCAATGCTGGATGGAAGCCGGGCGATCCGCTCCCCTCCTTCGACCAACAGCCCCTGGAGATCGCTCACCTGGTCGACGCCTGCATCTACGCATTCGATACGACGTCGGACTCCTACTGGCTGGACTCCGCCCGTGAGGCCGCCCTGTGGTTCTACGGCCTCAACGATGTCGGCGTGTGGATGCACGATCCCCGGACCGGGGCCGGCTTCGACGGGCTGACGGCTGACGGCCACAACCCCAATTGCGGGGCCGAGTCCACGTTGGCCTATCTGTCCACTGTCGGCCAGATGCGCGAGTACTACGAGGCGCAGCGGGCAGCGTGATGGACATCGTCGACCGGACGGACATCGTGCTGAAGGGCGACCCGAACCGCGTGCTGTGCAGGCTCTTCATCCCGGGCGAGGAGGAGTTGATTCGCGGCACATCGCGCGCACGTGAGCTCATCGATCGATGCATGGCGCTGAGCGAGGAGGAGGTCGAGCAGACGCTGTCACACGTGCTCACGGACTTTGGCACGCGCCACCGGCACCTCGAGCGGCACCTTCTTGAGCACTACGCGGCCGTCGCAGGGCTCGTGAATCACGGGAACGGCACGTCTCACTCCCGGCGAGCACTCATCGGGGCGTACCTCACGCAGGAGTACGCCTTCGAGTCCACCGCCTACTTCAATCCCTCCCTCACGATCCACCCGGATCAGACAGGCACCACCCCGGGGGCGCTTCGCGTGGTCATGAGTATTCGCGCCGTGGGCGAAGGGCACATCTCATCGCTCATCTTCCGCACCGGCACCTTGGAGCCCGACGGCGGCATCACGATCGACCCGCCGTCTCGCTTCGCGTCCACTCGGGCTACGCGCTTCACAGCGCTGCGCCGTCGAATCCTCCAGCAGGCCGTCGTCGACGCCGGACTGGATTCCTCCGACCTGCAGTTCGTCCTGGGCATGCTGCCCGACACCTTCACTCCCGAGGAGCTCATTTCCCGATTGAGCGCACTGCCCAATCCCGTGCCCCAGGAGGACCACGAGGCCTTCACCACGCTCCTTCACTCGTTGAGCACGAGCAGTTACGAAGTCGACTTCGATCCGAGCACGGATCTCAGCGAGAGAGTGCTGTGGCCGACATCGACCGACGAGCGCCGCGGCATGGAGGATGCACGCATCACGCGCTTCACCGATGAACTCGGGCAAGTGCTCTACCGGGCCTCCTACACAGGATTCGACGGCATGCATGTCGTCTCACGGATTCTTGAGACAGCAGACTTCCGAGCCTTTACCTCTATGCCGATGTCAGGCACCGCCGTGCGCAATAAGGGCGTGGCCTTCTTCCCTCGAAACGTCGACGGGATGCACGTCGCGCTGTCCCGGTGGGACCGGGAGTCAAATTCGATCGCGTACTCGGTGGACGGGTACCACTGGGACGACTATGTGACGTATCACGTGGCCACCGAGCCCTGGGAACTCATCCACGTAGGCAACTGCGGGCCCCCCTTGGAGACGGATTCAGGGTGGCTCGTCCTCACCCATGGCACCGGTCCGATGCGCCGATATGTCATCAGCGCGATCCTGCTCGACCTCAATGATCCGTCCCGGGTGATCGGCGCATACCCGGGCCCACTCGTCGCGCCCCAGGAGGATGAGCGCAGCGGCTACGTCCCCAACGTCGTCTACTCCTGCGGCGGACTGATCTATCGCGGCACCCTCGTGCTGCCGTACGGCATCAGCGACTGTGCGACGCGGATCGCCCGCATTGACGTGGAGCAACTCCTCACACGTATGGAGCCGACGCGAGCGCGCGCCGAGGTGATCTAGGCAGCCCGCCGGTCAGGTGCCCCGCGGAAAAGTCAGGCAGTTCCTGGCTATGCACCGGAAATGACCGATCACGCCACGGTCAGCGACGCCGTCATCCCATTGCTCGCTGGCATCGCGACGTCAAGCATGGACGTATCACGCAGACGCACATCACCGGGAGACCACATGCCCCAGTCCACGCCGTACCGCGACCGACGCACAGCAGGAGACGCATTGGCCGCTGCTCTCGAGCACTATGCGGTCGACGACCCGATCGTTGCAGGTCTCACCCGCGGTGGGGTCGCGGTCGCCGAGCCCGTGGCACGTGCGCTGCAGGCTCCGTTCGACATGCTTGTCGTCCACAAGATGGGCTCGCCAGCACAGCCGGAGTTGGCCATCGGTGCCTTCGCGGAGGGCGATGTCCAGGTCGTCGACACCATCTTGTGCGAGGAACGTGGGATCACAGGGCCGCGGATTCGCCGCCTGAGTCAGGCTCACGCTGAGGCACTCAACGCGCGCGTCCGCCACTACCGGCGGGCCCTGCCCCGGATACCGCTGGAGGGCCGACTAGCCATCCTCGTCGACGATGGGCTCGCGACGGGCGCCACCGCACACGCAGCGATCCGGTCGGCGCGACGCGCGGGTGCCCGTCGCGTCATCCTTGCCACTCCGGTCGGATCACGAAGCGCCGTCGACCGGCTGAGCGCCGTCGCAGACGAGGTCGTGTGCCTTGACGTGCCCGAGACCTTCGTGTCCGTCGGCCAGCACTACGCGGAATTCCCTCAGTTGAGTGATGAGGCCATGCTCGGAATCATCAGTCGGGACACGCGGACCGAGGTCGCTATCCCGGTCAGCGATGCGGTGATGCACGGGATCCTCGACGTCCCTGCCGGAGCTCGCCTACTGGTGATCTTCGCTCACGGAAGCGGCAGCAGTCGCTTCAGTCCGCGAAATGCAGAGGTGGCGCGACTCTTCAACGATACGGGCATTGCAACACTGCTACTCGATCTCCTCACCGAGGACGAATCCGCGATTCGATCGCACGTCTTCGACATCGAGCACCTTGCCGACCGACTTGAGGGTGCTGTTGCGTGGTCGGTCACGGCGCCACGGACCCAGCATCTCGGGGTCGCACTCTTCGGAGCGAGCACCGGCGCGGCGGCCGCACTCGCCGTGGCGGCGCGGTGCCCCGATCTCGTCCGCAGCGTCGTCTCCCGCGGAGGCCGTCCGGACCTGGCTCGCCACTGGCTGCCACTCGTCCACGCCCCCACCCTGCTCATCGTCGGAGGGGACGACGTCGACGTCCTCCGCCTCAACCGCGAAGCATTCAGCCACCTGCGATGCCCGGCCAAGCTCGAGGTCGTGCCGGGCGCCAGCCACCTCTTCGAGGAACCAGGGGCCTTGGCGCACGTGGCCGCCCTCGCCCGCGACTGGCTGTTGCGCACATCGGCCTCCCTAGCCGCCTAGCGTCATGAGGGGGCAGACGGGAATCACGGCAATGGCATGCGCGAGTTTCGCGCTCGGCGCGATGCTTCCCTGGATTCCTCCCGCGTCGGGTGACGACCACGTGGAGCCGACGACCCCCCATGTGGCCTCGGCCGGACTGTCTGCGCGGGAGCAACCGGCCGCCCCGTCGCCCAAGCCCGCCGAGGGCATCATCGCGATCGGCGACAAATCCCTGCATCACGCCACGCCATGTCTGCGGAAGCGTGACGTCGACGTCCATCCACGCAACATCCGAAGCGTCGATGAGTTGCGCTTGGTGACCGCGTCCCTCGGACGGACATATGGAGCCGTTCTGGTCCACGTCACCGGACTCGACAACCTCGTGGATGGTCACATCCGTGAGGTCATGGAGATGGTCCCGGAAGGCAGCCGCGTCGTCTGGGTCACCGTGAAACGAGGCGGTGCCGCGTGGGGAGCCTTCTCCTCGGAGGACCGCATCAATGCCTCGATACGCAACGTTGTGGGACGCGCGTCAGAGGGCCGGGTGCTGGATTGGCGGTCCGCTACCGAGCGCAATCCGGAATGGCTACTCGGAGACTCGGGACTGTCCGTCAGCGGGTGCAACGCGTATGCGGCGATGGTCGTCAAACTCTCGGGTCAGACCGGCAAGGCCTGAGCGACTGACGGCTCAGGGTGCGAGCGAGGGACGCCCCGATTCGTCGAGGTGCCCCGCCGCTCGACGGTGCCGGGTCGACCCCAGAGCGACTCGACCACCCACGCCAGAAGCTCGCTGTCGATACGCGTGGTGTCCCTGGGACGGAGGGCACCATCGGGATCCATCTCCAACCGGTCCATCTCCAAAGGGACCACTTCGGCAGGATGCGGTCGGTGAGAGCCATGGCGCTGTCGATGT